>JAFZAL010000060.1 GCA_017557195.1 Thermoguttaceae bacterium
AGCAGAATCAGGTTTCGTTTTGGCATGTATTATATTATTCCATAAAAATCGTATTCTGCAAGGGGGCGGAAAAATAAATGACAATAACAGACGCAATCAATTTATGGCAGCGCACCGGAACAGACGATTTTGACTTTCGCTTGCGTCAACATATCCCTTTTAACCCGCAATTCTCTACTCCTTCCCCCTTGCTCTTATCTGAAATCGTAGTACAATACTATATTAATATATTTGTATTTTACAATTACCCTTTAACCATATTTTAGAAAGCAGTTATCATGTACGAGAAATGGCTTGCTGATCGTTCGTTTGCCTTTGACGCCTCTGGAATTCGCAAGGTCTTTGACCTGGGCGCGAAACTGGTTAATCCTGTCAACCTGTCTATCGGACAGCCGGACTTCGACGTTCCGGAAAACGTCCGTCAGGCGGCGTGCGACGCTATCATGTCCCGCAAAAACGGGTACTCGCCCACGCAAGGCGCCCCGCTGCTGCGAGAAAAGATTCAGAAGGAAATCGACGCTCTTTACGGGCACTCCGACCGTCAGGCGTTTGTCTGCAGCGGCGTTTCCGGCGGATTGCTGCTGATTATTCTGGCGATGGTCAATCCCGGCGACGAGGTCATCATGTTCGACCCGCATTTTGTCATGTATTCGTCGCTCGTCAAAATGGTGGGCGCGAAACCCGTTTTTGTCGACACGTACCCGGATTTCCAGCTTGACGTCAACAAGGTCAAAGACGCTATTACCGACAAGACGAAGATGATTATTTTCAATTCGCCCTGCAACCCGACCGGCGCCGTTGCCAATCTGCAGGTTGTAAAGGACATCGCCGCGCTGGCGAAAGAAAAGGACATTCCGCTTGTCAGCGACGAAATCTATCGTTTCTTCTGCTACGATTCCGAGTTCGTCTCGCCGGCTCAGTTTAACGATCAGACGATTGTCATGGACGGGTTCAGCAAATGCTACGGCATGCCGGGCTGGCGTCTGGGATACGTTCACGGACCGCAGGAAATCATCCAGACGCTGCTTAAATTCCAGCAGTACTCGTTCGTCTGCGCGCCGCACCCGTTCCAGATTGCTTCCGTAGAAGCGATGGACACCGACATGACGGCTCAGATTGACGCCTATCGCCGCAAGCGCGACATTATTTACAACGGTCTGAAAGACACGTTTGAAATCGTCAAGCCCGGCGGCGCGTTCTATGCCTTCCCGAAAGCCCCGTGGGGAACGGCAGACGAGTTCGTCAACACGGTTATTACCAAGTACAACACGCTGGTTATTCCCGGTAACGTCTTTTCCGTTCAGAATACTAACTTCCGCATCAGCTTTGCCGCTACAGACGAAACCCTCTACCGCGGCGTCGAAACGCTGTGCAAGGCGGCGAAGGAGAAGTAGTAGAGAGTGCATAGTGCATAGTACTTAGTGAATAGGACGCAATGCGCCTCACTAAATTACTATGCACTAAGCACTAGGCACTAGGCACTAATCATGCACGAAACACAGATTCGAGTTCGATATAAAGAATGTGACCAGATGGGGGTGGTTCATCACACCAACTATCCGGTCTATTTTGAAATTGCCCGCACAGAGATGCTGCGCGACATGGGCGGTTCGTACCGAAAAATGGAGGAAGACGGCGCGTTTTTCGTCGTCGTTTCTTTGACGTGCAAGTATCACAAACCCGCATTGTACGACGACGTCCTGACCGTTAAAACCGGGTTCGGGAAAATCTCGCGCGTTAAAATGGAACTGGTTTACGAAATCTGGCGTCAGAACGAACTGCTGGTTACCGGGTCAACCGTTTTAGCAACGATAGATCGTACCGGTAAAATCATTCCATTGCCGGAAGAAACCGTTGAACAATTACAAGGAAAGTAACAAAATATAAAGCGACTAACAGGAGCGATTTTTGGCAATCGCGCGTTAGCGCGGACTGGGAGCGGCGCCTCGCCGCCTCGCAACTCGTAACTCGCAACTCGCAACTTATAAGAATGAAAACCTTTATCGACAATTTGGTTCCTGAACTGAAAGAGAAGCTTTCCGCTGTCATGGATTCCGACGGCCCGCAGGCAGCGTTTGATCAGTACGTCAAAACGCTTCCTCAAACGAAGTTTGCGTCCTGGAAATATCCGTATCTTTGGGGTGAGGACGCTGAACTGTCCGCGCCGATTGCAAAGCTGGCGGCATTCATGGCAAACGACAAATCGGAACAGTCCGGGGAATACTGGGCGGATTACATCGAAAATACGCTGGCGCCGTTAGCGCGCGACGCTGCCGGGGCGGACATGCTTCAGCAGCCGCTGGAATTCCAGCTTTACGCCTGCGAGCTGGCGTACGTTTTGGCGCTGGCTCTGCCGACGTGGACGCCCGGCGACGAGCTGATTCGTCAGGCGCGAAAGGCAATTGTCGATGTAACAGAGTCGTTCTTTGACGAAGCCGGCATGCCTTGCGTGGAAGTGATTCCGTATTTCCGCAGCATTGTCGCCTCCTGGACGCGTCTGCGGATTCTGGAAAATCAAACCGAGATCCCGATTTTTCCGGAACGAGAAAAGGTTTTGTACGAATGGCTGGTTCGGAACATGATTCTGCTGACCAATCCGGATTCGACCCAGCGTTTCGGTCAGGAATCGAAAGTCGCCAATCCCAAAGCGGTGGAAGAACTCTTTCAGGCGGCGTTGTCGCTGGATTCCGACGTCGACGACGCCCATCAGGCGCTGCTCGCTTTGCCGTGGATTTCTCAAGCCAAGGCGAAATCCGTCAAAGGCGTTTTGATGACCGAACCCAGCGTTCAAAGCGAGTGGTCGAAAGTCGGCGTGTTACAAAACGACTGGTCGTGGAAATCGCCCAATGTAACAGGAACGTACGATGGCGACGTCTTTGATTTGCTTATCAACGTCAACGGACAGCGGCTGGGCGCCGGCGCGTGGGACGCGGAAGTTCTCGTCAACGGAAAGCGACTCAAGCCGGCTGGCGAATGGTCAATGGTTTGCTGGTCCTGCGAAGACGCCTACGCCTACTGGGAATTGGCGTTGCCGCTGCAAAACGGCGCGACGCTGGAACGGGCGATCTGTCTGATGCATCCGGACGAACTGCTGCTGGTATCGCATACGCTCAAGTTCGACAAGCCGGCGGCGAAACCGAGAAAGCTGGAAATCAAGTCTGTCTTGCCGCTCAACGGCGCGTTTAAGTTTACCCCGGCTGGGGAATCGACGGAAGGGACGCTGTCAGACGGGAAAAACAAATACAACGTCTTCCCGCTGGCGTTGGGAGAATGGACTCAAAACGCGAACGGCTCTCTCCAGAGCGAAAACGGTTTGCTCATTTACACGGTCGAAGGGCAAGGGAACGGGCTTTACGCGCCGTTGGTTATAGACCTCAATCCCAAGCGCGCCGCTCAGCCGTTTACGTGGCGTCATTTGACCGTAACGCAGACGGGCGGCGTTATCGTAACGCCAGACGTCGCTGCGGGATTCCGGCTTCAAATCGGCAAAGAGCAATGGCTGATTTACAATTCCATGACGCCGCCGTTGCCTCGCGCCGTTTTGGGTTGTCACTTGTATTTCCAGACGCTTTTCTCCCGGTTTGTTCAGGGAGAGTTCGACCAGATCGTCGCGATTGAATAGTCCTTCCAGGCGCAACGCCTTTTTCCTATAAATCAAATGACGCCTTTTGCATTGCGAATCCAGAACGCCACGTACAAAATCGGCGGGCGCGTTATACTTGACAACATCAACTGGGACGTCCGTTCCGGAGAACGCCGGTTCATTCTCGGTGCGAACGGGGCGGGCAAGACGTCGCTTGTCAAGCTGATTTTGGGGTACGCCTGGCCGCTGTTCGGCGCGAAGATCGAGACGCTTGGTCAAGTTTACGGGTCAGTCAACCTGCCGGAGCATCGCAAACAGATCGCCTGGGTCAGCCCGATTATGCACGACTGGATGACCGACTTCAGCAGAACGGGCTTGGAAATGGTCGTCTCCGGCATCGACGCTACAATCGGCGTTTATCGCGACATCACCGAGGACGAAAAATCCCGCGCGACGGAACTGCTGTGTCAGTTGCGGGGCGAGCAACTGCTCAATCAGCGGCTGTGTACGATGTCGTCCGGCGAACAGGTGAAAATCCTCATCGCCCGCGCGCTGATAACCAAGCCGCAGCTGATGATTCTCGACGAGCCAACAGTTTACATGGATATAACCGGTCGAGAGTTTTTGCTCAAGACGATTGACAACCTCGCTCAGACCAGACCTGAACTGACCATCCTGTTTATAACGCAAAGAATCGAAGACATTCTGCCGACGTTTAATCAGGGCATTATATTAAAACAGGGGCGAATCGTCGCCAACGGAACGCGAGACGAAATCCTGACGGAAGACAAGCTCAAAGAAGCGTTCGATTTCGACATTCGACTCATTCACACCTCGTCCGGACGACTCTGGACGGTCATTGAGTAAAACCCCTATTCCCCATTCCCTACTCCCTATTCCCTCCCTATGTCCATTCCATCCGACTATAAACCGTTGTTAAGTTTGCGCGATTCCGAATTGGCAATCAAGCAGGTTAAAGATCATTTTGAATCCCAGCTGTCTGTCGCGTTGAATCTTCAGCGTGTAACAGCCCCGTTTTTCGTTCATGCCGGGACGGGGTTGAACGACGACCTCAACGGGGTGGAAAAGCCGGTGCGTTTCCGCGTTGCTGGCGCTCACGCCGACGTGGAAGTGGTGCAGTCGCTGGCGAAGTGGAAGCGGTTTGCTCTGAAGCGGTACGGATTCAAACCCGGCGAAGGGATTTATACGGACATGAACGCCATTCGTCCAGATGAAACGCTCGACGAAATCCATTCGTTCTACGTTGACCAGTGGGACTGGTGCAAGATTATCCGCCCAAGAGAACGCAACGTCAAAACGCTCAAAGATACGGTTAAAAGAATTTACGCCTGTCTGGTCGAAACGGAACTGTTTGTCTGCATTCAGCACCCCAAACTCACGCCGATTCTGCCGAAGGAAATCACATTTGTAACGTCGCTGGAAATGTTCCAGAAGTATCCAAATCTGACGCCTAAAGAACGCGAGACGGAATACTGCAAGCAATACGGGGCGATTTTCGTTATCGGCATCGGTGGCGAACTGCCGGACGGGTCCATTCACGACGGCCGCGCCCCGGACTACGACGACTGGACGACCCCACGTCCGGACGGCGGAATTGGTCTTAACGGCGACATCCTCGTCTGGAACCCGGTTCTGAAAAGCGCCTTTGAACTGTCATCGATGGGAATTCGCGTTGACGCCGACGCCCTTCGCCGTCAGTTGAAAATTCGCGGCTGTATGGACAGAAAATCCCTGCCGTTCCACAAGGCGCTGCTCAACGGGGAACTGCCGCAAACGATGGGCGGCGGAATTGGACAATCCCGCCTTTGCATGTACATGCTTCATTGCGCTCACGTTGGAGAAGTCCAGTCTGCCATCTGGCCTGAAGAGATGATAGAAGAATGTCGTCAGGCGGGCGTAACGCTGCTGTAACGATAATCATTCGTGAATCGTTGGATTTTTTAACACGAAATACACGAAATAAGCGAAACAAACGAAAATTAAAGATTATAAAATAATCCTTTCGTTTTTTTCGTTCTTTTCGTGTTTTTCGTGTTTAAAGAAAGGTTAGCTCGCAAAAATCAACTCCTCACTCCTCACTCCTAATTCCTAACTTCCATCACTCCTCGGTCTTATAATACTCTGTAATATTGATCGACCCGCGCTGTTTTTCTTCTTCCAGAAGCCGCAGACGGGTTTCCAGCAAATTGACGCGTTCGGTGAGCAGGTTGATTTTCGTTTCTTCTGATTCCGTGTACATCGTATGCGGGACTTTGGGGTATCCGAGCTGACGCTGAAGGGCGGAGAAGAGAAACGTCATGTCTTTGCGGTGGTTTGCCATGGCGATTTGCCCTTCTTTTCTGCCGAAAAGAATTTCGTAATCTTTGGGATTTCCGCCGCGTTCGACGAAATATTCGCTGCGAATGTAGACTAGTTTCGCCAAGTCGACAAACCCCAGCTGACGCCGGACGACGTCGACCCATTCCTGAAACGCGGGCGAAAAGACCGGCTCGGCTTTCATCGCATCCAAACCGCGGTCGTATCCCAGACGGTTGCGGCAAATCGCCTCCATTTCAAAGAAGAAAATCCCGGACGGCGTAATCGGGCGAACGCCGACGGGCATCGGGCCTTCCGCCTGTTCCGTTTGAGAGTAACACTTCGCCAGCGACTCCAGAATCTCCAGCGCGACGCGGAAGTCAAAGCGTCCTTCTTCCCGTTCAGCCTCCGCCATGATAAACGTCTGATAGGGCGTGAAGTAATGCGGCATTCGCGCCATGGCGGCGCTCATCTTCCCTTTGTGGAACATTTCCGTTGCCATGTAATCGACAGCCATCGGCAGCCGCGTCGTGCTGAGAACTTCATGAACCAACGACCGGAGCAGTTCCTGAGTCGCGAAATCGTTCATTCGTTCACGCATGGCGTGAAAAAAGAACTCCTGTTCGACGTATTCTTCACGATTGAGCATTGGCGGAAAGTCCTGAAAGCTATTTTTCCATAAACGATTTTAGCGCCTCGAGACAGGCGTCCGGCTCGTCCTCGTAAACGTAATGACCGGCGTTGGCGAACTCCAAAGTCGTGGAGTTGACGAACTTCTCTTTGAACGTGCCGAGATATTCTTCCGGGGAGAAACACCAGTCTTTCATGCCCCATGGGAGAAGGACGGGATACTCTTTGAAAATGGTCATGCCCTGCTCCGATTCGATTAATGCGTCCCAGGAACGGTCGCCCGGCTTAAAGGGTATGTCCTGAACGTACTCATAGACGGCGCGGCGGTTTGACCAGTTGTCGTATGGCGCCATATAGCCCTGTTTGACCTCTTTAGGCAGCGGCTTTTCCGTACACCATTTAGACGCAGCGCGGCAGAACATGTTCATACCCTGCACCGCGGTTTTGGCAATAAGGGGATTTCTCGCCAATCCAATCCAGAACGGACATTTATCTTTCGCCTTGCGGAAAAGGGACGTATTCGAGAACGAAAACCGCTTGAATTTATCCTGACGCCGAACGGCGGCGCACATTCCAACAGGACCGCCCCAGTCGTGAGCTACGAGCGTTATATCCGTCAGCTGAAGTTCGTCGATAAGAGAACACAGGTCGTCAGCGCGGCGTCCTAACGTGAACGGGTATTCCGCCAGACACGCGCCTTTGTCAGAAAGCCCCATCCCGACGCCGTCAGCGGCAACGCAGCGGTATTTGTTCCTCAAGCCGATAATCAAGTTTCGGAACAGAAAAGACCACGTTGGGTTTCCGTGACTAAACAGAATTACCGGCGCGTCTTTAGGGCCTTCGTCTATATAGTGCATTCGGACGTTGCGAAGGGGCATTCCCGACCCGTCGTTGACGGTCAGGAAATGGGATTCAAACGGATATAATTCTTTCCATGAACTCATATTACATGGGGAAGTGGTTAGTGGTTAGTGGTAGTGGTTAGTTGCGAGATGCGAGGCGGCGAGGCGGCGCTCAGTAGCGCTTAGTACTTAGCGCTTAGCGCTTAGGACGCAAGCGTTGCTCTCACTATGCACTATGCACTATGCACTATGCACTATGCACTCGCAACTCCTCACTCCTCACTGAAACAGGTTCTTTATATTCAATTCTTCTTTGGCGGCATTGTCCTGTTCCCATTGTTCGAGCTTTTCCAACAGGATTTTACCCCAGTTGGTCAAGCCGGTAACGAAATGGAATTTCCCTTTGACTTCTATTTTTTGAAAACATTTGGATATTTCCAGTTCCGTCAATGCGGCAGCTTGAGACTTTTGCGGCGGCTGATAAAACGTTACGCTTTCTCCCTCCGGCGCCTCGTCAACAGTTCTCTGAATTTCCAGTTTTTGAAGTTCGTTCATGATACTTTGAACTTTCTACAGGATTCTGCCTGCCAGCCCGCGAACGCGAACGTTGAACCCGTCCTGAGTCAGCTCTTTGGCGCAGGCGACCAGTTCGTGGTCAGCGTAGGTGGGCTGAGACGGCAAGTCAGAATCAATGGTTTCAACCGGATTGAACTGCTGAAGCGTCCACTGAATAACGTTCATAGCCATGAGTTCCGATTTCATCTGAACAAGCGTTTCCATCGGATGAAGGGATTTGTGAACCGTCGTTCTGACGTCAACTTCAGTTCCCTTTTCCTGACGGTATTTCATGGCAAGAGTAATCGACTGACGAACGCGATCTGCCAGCTCGGAATCCGGAATTCCGACGACGGAGCAGTAGTTTTCCGCGCTGGTTTTATAGTCCATTCCCAGGGCGTCGACGCCGGGAGATTCCAGAATCGCTGCCAGCCGATCCGGAAACGAGCCGTTTGTATCCAGCTTGACGAGATACCCCGCCTGATGGATTTTCTCGATGAATTCTCCCAAATCCGGGTGCAGCATCGGTTCGCCGCCGGTAACGACAACGCCTTCCAGAAGCCCTTTTCGGCGTTCAAGGTAATGGAAGAATTCCTGCTGGGTTACCCTCGGTTGACTGGTCGGGTCAAAGACGAGAACCGGGTTGTGACAAAACGCGCAGCGAAGGTTGCATCCGCCGGTAAAAACAATGCAGGCAATCTTGCCCGGGTAATCGACAAGAGAGAATTTGTATAATCCGCGTAAATCCATTGTATTCTATTTTGATTCAGGTTGACGTAGTATGATTCCAGAGGTCTCCTTGCCTCTGAAATCGTATTAATCGCCATTATACCCTACGATGCAGTGTTTGTCAATAAGAGGGGGAATATTAACAAACATTGTCTTTAATACCAATAGAAATAGCGGAGTTCAGACCGACAAGCCCACCGCGTCAGCGACATCTGCGATAGATGACGCCTGTTCTGTGAATTCGTCTGAAAACTTTACAGGAATGTAAGCGTCCGGGGCATCCGGGAACAAAGCATTTTCCGCATTGTCGGATTCGGTGTTTAACGAAGCAATAATTGTCTCCGCTGGTTTGAGCGTTGTAACTCGCCAGCCATTGAACCAAAGCCGGATTTCCGCTTCTGACTGCGTATTGAAAGACGGTTTCATCGTCATCGTCTTTTGCGAATACGTCCGCGCAATGTTGAACCAGCCATTGAGCTATTTCCAGATCTCCGCTTTGAACAGCCAGATGCAAGGCGGTTTGTTGAAATGCGTTTTTATCGTTGACGTTCAGGCAATGTTCAACCAACCACTGAACCAGTTCCAGATTCCCGCTTTGAGCGGCTGCATGCAAAACGGTCATGTCGATATCGTTTTTGGCGTTTATGTCCGCGCCCTTTTCGATGAGATATTGAACGATTTCCAAATTCCCCTTCAGAGCGGCGTAATGCAAAACAGAGCATTTATTGCGCGCTGCGTTGACGTCCGCGCCCTGATCGACAAGCCAACGAACCAAGTCAAGATTCCCGCTTAGAGCTGCAGCCTGCAGATTCGTCATTTTTTTGTAGTTCTTCATGTTCAGGTCAGCGCCCAGTTTCGCCATTCTCTGAACCAGTTCCAGATTGCCAGCTATAGCCGCCGCCTGCATGATAGACTCCTTGCAGTAGGGTCTGGCGACGATTTCGTCTTCAGGCAGCGGGAATCGAAAATATACCGCTCCCAGATAGCCATATTTCAGAGCGTACTGGATGCCCGATTCTCCGCTATCGGATTTAGCGTTATAATCAACGCCCTGTTCAACCAGATACGAGAAAATATCCGGATAATTACACATGGCGGCGCTGTGAAGGACGTTTGTGTTATGATGGCTTTTGGCGTTTATATCCGCGCCCTTTTCGACGAGATATTGAACGATTTTCAGGTTGCCGCTTGAGACAGCGCTATACAAGGGCGTTTTGTAGTTATAAACTCTGTTTACATCAGCGCCATGTTCGACAAGCCATTGAACCATTTCCAGGTTTCCGCTTTGGGCTGCGAAGTGCAGGACGTTATAGGCGACAGAATTAAATTTTGTATAAACAGGATCCTGATTCTCAAGCGCCCATTGAAGCAGTTCCAAATTGCCGCTTTCGGCAGCGTAATGCATGACGTACAGGGAATTGTGGTCGCGTGCGTTTATATCAGTCCCCTGATCAACGAGCCACTTAACCAGTTCCAGATTGCCAGTTTTGGCGGCAAAGAGTAACGCAGTATGAGAGAATCTGTCCTTCGCATTGACGTCCAAGCCCTGCTTGACCAGCCATTGAACCAGTTCCAGATTCCCGCTCTGGGCGGCGCAGTGCAAAACCGTAGTAAAGTTTTTGTCCGTTGCATTGATGTCCAAACCCTGTTCCTGAAGATATCGAACAACGTCCAGAGAACCGCCCTTGGCGGCAAAATGCATCAGCGTCATCTGCGTATAGTCTTTAAATGTAATGTCGACGCCTTTTTCGACGAGCCATTGAACTACTTCCAGATTGCCGCCCTGCGCCGCGGCGTTTAAGACGTTTGTTTTTGATCCGTCGTTTTTGGCGTTAA
This sequence comes from Thermoguttaceae bacterium, assembly GCA_017557195.1. GTDB lineage: Bacteria > Planctomycetota > Planctomycetia > Pirellulales > Thermoguttaceae > RUG11551. The sequence goes on from JAFZAL010000060.1 coordinate 10,492, forward strand.
TATCGAAGCCGCGTTTGACAAGCTGCTTAACCCGTTTCAGATCGCCCGTAATTGCGGCGTAATCCAAAAGCGCATTATGATAATAAAAATTGGGATCAAGATCTCCGATTTGAAACATCAGTTCCATATTCTCAGATGTTGAATTTAAAAACGCAGCGGCTTTCTGCTTAGGCGTCGGCGGCGTATAGCCATCCGCCAGACAGCAGTTTCCCATAAAACAGGTTAAACAAACAGCAATAACGCTCAAAAGGGATTTATGGTTTATCATGGATTGTCTCAGAAAAATAATTTATAGTTGAAAAATCTAATATACCCTATTATAACACAAGATTCAAAAAATTTATAAAAATTGTATTTTAGGGAATAGGGAGTAGGGAATAGGGAGTAGGGAATAGGGAGTAGGGAATAGGGAGTAGGGAATAGGGAATAGGGAATAGGGAATAGATGTGTGCGCCAAGTACAAAAGAAATATTTTTCTCGGTATAAAACAAAACCGGGAAGCGTTCACTTCCCGGTTTAATTACGACGTTTATAATCCAGAAAACTTAGTCGAGGAATCCGACCAGATTTCGGCTTCTGGCAGGCTGCTGCAGTTTGCGAACGGCCTTCGCCTCAATCTGACGAATACGTTCTCTTGTAACGCGGAAAATCTGTCCGACTTCTTCCAGCGTGTAGCTGTAACCGTCTCCCAGACCGTAACGCAATTTGATGATTTCGCGTTCTCGATAGGACAGGGTTTTGAGGACTTCGTTAATTTGCCGTCGAAGCATTTCCATCGAAGCGCCGCTGGTTGGGCTTTCCGTAACGCCCGGGAGAAGATCTCCAAACTGAGCGTCGTCATTGTTGCCAACCGGTCTGTCCAAACTGATCGGATAGCGGCTCATCGCCATAACGCGGCGAGTCTCTTCCAAAGGCGTGTCTGAACGTTCAGCCGCTTCTTCCGCAGTGGGTTCGCGGCCAAGTTCCTGCTGCAATTGACGCAGCGCGTTGCGAACTTTGGACATGGTTTCTACCATGTGGACAGGAATGCGAATCGTGCGGCTCTGGTCTGCGACAGCGCGAGTAATCGCCTGACGAATCCACCAGGTTGCGTACGTACAGAACTTGAACCCGCGGCGGTATTCAAACTTGTCTACCGCGCGCATCAAACCGGCGTTGCCTTCCTGAATCAAATCGAGGAAGCTCAAGCCGCGATTGCGATATTTTTTGGCAATTGAAACGACCAATCGAAGGTTGCCTTCCGACAAACCGCGTTTGGCTTGCTGATACTCGTCCTGGATTTTACGAAGATATTCAACACGATTTCTCAGGCTCAAAGGAGTTTCCTGAGTATAGCGCAAAATGCTTTGATATTCGTTAACCCACGGACGCAATGATTCTTCTGAACGCCCATTGGCGCGGCAATGTTTAATGCGTTCGCGAAGTTCGTCTACGCGTCGGGACAGATCTTCCAACTGCGGCATGAACTGCTCAATACGCTGCATTCTCAGACCAAGCTCTTCTACCAGTCTTGCCGCCTTGCGATGACCGCGTCCTAACTGACGCCATGCCGTCATTCGCTTTGTAAGCGGAAGCTTTTTATTGGTAGCGGTTTTGTAGTTAACCTGATTCAATCGAAGAACGTAGTCCAACGTTCGCATGTTAGGTCCCATGCGACCGAGAATCTGCTCTTTTTCCATCTGATCTGTAAGCGACTGCTGAAGCGTACGATCAAACGGAATCTCGCCTTTTTGAACCAAATCGAGCTGCTTGCAGGCGCGCTCCATGACGAAGTTGCATTCCAGCAACTTTCGGCGGAATTTGGCGCGGTTTCGCTCAATCTGCTTCGCGAGCGCAATTTCCTGCTGACGGGTAAGAAGAGGAATCTCACCCATCTGCGTCAAATACATACGGACGGGATCGTCAGACCACGTTTCTCCGACGGCGTCTTTAAGCTCTTCGAGCAAATCGGCGTCGTCCATAAGGCGATCTTCTTCATCGTCCATAGACATTGATGCGCTCGACTTAGATTCCAAGTCCAAGTCTTCGGTTGTTAAAGGGTCGTTGAAATCATCGACATCTAAATTGTCAACTGCTTCGTACAAAATAGGTCTCCCTTACGTTGTTCAAATATATACAGACGCCATGAAATTCGGCTGCCGAATTCCCTGCGTCAAAAAACATCTATAACATAGCATTAGTTTGAAAATTCGCGTCCTTGTTTTTCTAAAATAGTAAAGGATTACGATTATTCAAACTTTGGCGGTTACGTGTTTCATGAATATACTTTATTATAATCAAAAGACTAAGAATTACAAGCATTTTTTTGTTTTTTTCTTGAAATTCTTCAATTTTATATAGTGTACAAAAATGTCCATTTGGTAAAATGCGTTGTTTAGAAAAAACAGGCTGTTGAAATATTTACACTATTGTCTTTAACTTACACATATCACTTATTTTAACTTTAGGCGTTTTCAAAATATTCGATTACTTTTTTAAATGTCGGTAGAATTTATGTTATTGCAAAAAAACAAACAACCCGCATGGTTTAACTGAATTCTGATAATTATGATATAAACAATCGACTTAATCAGTTAGTTATTAAGGACTAAACTCTTGACTGAGTTGATAGTCAAAACATGGGGCTGAACATTTAACTTTTTTATTATTACGAATGATTTTAAAAAATGTTTTTATTTTTTTGCTGTTTTTCTCTTTTCTTTATTCAAATTTCGAGTATATTAGAAGGAAAGATATTGACAATTCATATAAACTGGAACGAATTGTTATTGTCTTCTTAAATAAACGCATTAAACGCGAATCCTGATATTTCAACTTTGTAGAAATGCAAGAATCCAGATTATTTACCTGTCCGGAATGTGGACACGTTTTTCCCGTTAAAGAATCCTCGGCAGGCGAGACGCTTTCGTGTCCAGGCTGTCAAAAAACAATAACGCTGCCGACGCTTGGAACGCTGCGCGATTTACCGATTCAGCAAGACCTGTCTGTCGCTCCGGTAAAAGGGCAAACTGTTACAGCCCTGGATCGTCGAGTCGGGGTCATGATTCTTCTGGGCGCGATTGCATTCGTTTTTATCATTCTGGCGGCAGTTTGGGGATATCGATATTATTACTACTATACCAACATCAACGCAATTCAGTACAAGGAATGGGATGTGATTTACACATGGGAGAATTGGCAGTTCCTTCGTCCTGGCGTTGACACGCCGTTGACAGAGAAGGAGCAAATTAATTTTTATTACTTAAGAATGCTGTGGAAATGGCTTGTCATTTACCTTTCCATTGCCGGCGCCTGCACTCTGGGAATCGTAGCCTTATGGATCGCGCCAATTCGAAATGAAAATGAGTCTTTGAAAACCAAACAATAAAAAACGCAACGCCTGATTTCACTTTCGAAATCAGGCGTTTTTCTTAACATCGCGAATTCTTTCAGATTGCTCAATGCGTTCTCAAAGCCCATAGTCTTTAATTTTTCGGTAAAGAGTTCTCTGACCTATTTTGAGAGCTTTTGCCGCTTCCTCTCTGTTTCCGCCAACGGACTTAAGCGTCAGGTCGATAAACCGTTTTTCGACTTCTTCCAGCGGCTGACCGACCAGAGCCTTGAGAGAGTCAACGTCTGAACTTGTCGCGGAAAGAAATTGGGCGTCAATTATATTATCTGACGAACCGGAATTGTCCTCATCCAGCACAGCCGAATTCTGGTCAAACTTATCCGAGTCCGACCCGATCAATAAAGGAGCCTTTTCCTGTTCGATCAATTTTTCGTCCGTTGAATCCGGAACGACAAACCCGTCGAGCAGTTCGTCCGGGGCGTCGTCTGTATCGAGAACGCCGTCGATATCGAAAACGATCATGCTTTCAATAACGTTGCGAAGCTGACGAATGTTGCCGGGCCACGAGAACTGAATCAATCGTTTGCGAATTGACGGAGAAACAGCTTTGATTTCTTTGTTGTTTCGACTTGCAAACAGACGAATATAATAGTCAACCAGCATGGGAATGTCTTCCCGGCGTTCTCTCAGCGGCGGCAGGTTGACGGTAACGACTTTGATTCTGTGATAGAGATCCGCCCGGAACGTTCCTTCAGCAACCGCTTGTTCCAGATTTCGGTTGGTTGCGGACAGAAGCCGGACGTTGACTTTAATCGGTTTGTTTGACCCGACCTTGGTAATCTCGCTGCTTTCCAGAACGCGAAGCAGCTTGATTTGCGTCTGCAAGGGCATGTCTCCGACTTCGTCCAGAAAGAGCGTTCCGCCGTCGGCGTACTCAAACTTTCCGACGCGGTCGGAGACAGCGTCTGTAAACGCGCCGCGGACGTGACCAAACAACTCGCTTTCCAGGATATTTTCACTCAAAGCGCCGCAGTTGAGCCCAACAAACGGCTTGTTCTTTCGGGGCGAATTTTGATGTATCGACTGGGCGACCATCTCTTTTCCCGTTCCGGTTTCTCCCTGAATGAGAACCGTTGCATCGGTCGGAGCGATTCTTTTGAGCCGTTCGATAACCTTTTGCATGGCGGCGGATGAGCCGACGATGCCTTCAAACCCGAACTTTTTATCCAGCCGCTGACGCAGATTGAGGTTTTCGTTTCTTAAAACGGCAATTTCGGCCGCCTTGTCAACCGTTTCCCTCAGCTGTTTGAGATCCAGCGGCTTTTGCAAATACGTATACGCGCCGTTCGCCATCGCGGCAACGGCAGAGGGAATGCTGCCGTGACCAGTCATCATAATGACTTTGGCGTTGGGCTGAAGCTCTTTCGCCTTGCGAAGAATGCCGAACCCGTCGATATCTTCCATGACCAGATCGGTAATAACGACGTCGAATTCGCCGTTTGCCAAAGCGTCACAGCCAGCAGTCCCGTTAAAGGCGCATTGACAATCGTACCCCTTGCGCTGCAGGGCTTCCGCAACGGTTTCTGCCAAAGACGGTTCGTTATCGACTATGAGGACGCGTATTTTCATGTTCTTAAAAGATCCGCTTTAATACTGCGATTACATAAACTGCGATTTATACAGGGCGGCTTCTGCGATAGCATGATCGCCGGCGCGCTGAGCCAGCAGACTCAGCGCAACGTAGGAGAACGGGTCGTTCGGTTCCAGTTCAGCCGTCTTTTTGGCATGCGCCAGCGATTCCACGTTGTTTCCGCGTTTGAAATACCAGACGCTTAACGCCGTATGGGGCAGCGCGTAATCCGGATACTGGAGGCTCAACGCGTTCATCTTTTCGATCGCTCCGTCCAGGTCGCCGTTTTCATAAACGGCTACTGCTTCGTCGTATAATTCTTCTTTTGTCATGACGTTTTATAAACTCTAAACGTGGTTTATTACAAAACATTCCAATTGGACAATAAATATTATATCCTATTTGACGATTTAGTACAGGGGCGGGGAGAACGGAAAGGGCGTTTAAATCGTCTAATCCATTTTTTAGAGTTTATAAACAAAAAGCCGATGAGGCGTTCATCGGCTTTGTTATCTTTTATCCAATAATCAGTTACTGTTACTCATTACTTTTAGAGCCAGATTCTTTGCTCCTTGAATATCCAGTTTTCCGGTTCCAAGAATTGGTATCTTTTCAACGTGAACAAAGGCGTCAATTGACGGAATCCAAATCGGCGAAATATTATTGGCATGCATTGCAGATACGATTTCCTCCGGCGTTTTGCCCTTGAGATCCGTATACATGACGATAACTTTTTCGCCTTTTTTCTCGCTGGGTACAGACGATACGATTACACTCAGAGGTTCGTCCGGATTGATTCCAATAATGTCTCCAATCGCTTTTTCGATTCCCTCGTGAGGAACCATTTCGCCGCCGATTTTGGAAAATCGGCTTAAACGCCCGGTGATGTAAATAAATCCGTCTTCATCGATCTTTGCCAGGTCTCCGGTGCAGTACCAGCCGTCTTTTATAACCTCAGCCGTCTTTTCCGGCATGTTGAGGTATCCCTTCATGACGTTGCGACCTTTAACCCACATCATGCCAACTTCGTTGGCTCCGAGAACCTTTCCTGTATCGATGTCGCGAATTTCAACATGAACGCCGGGAACCGGCAAGCCGATTGAACCGTCTTTTCGGAGAATTTCGTCTTTATGAACGCGGCGGCGTTCCAGAATATTGGCGCAAACGACGGGGGAACATTCCGTCGCCCCAAAGCCTTCCAGCGGTCGGGCGCCGAACTTCGCTTCAAAAGCGTCCATGACATCAATAGGCATGTGCTCTCCGCCTGCGACGGCAATTTCAATGGACTTCAAATCATCTGGCTCGCATTTGCGAATGTACATTCTGTAGAACGTCGGCGTGGCAATGATTGCGGTGCATTGATATTTTTTCACCAGCTTGCCAATTGCCTTGGGTTCCAGCGGAGAATAATGGTACACTGCTCGGACTTTGGTGGTTAAGATAACCCAAATATTACAAATAAACCCAAAGGCGTGAAACGTCGGCAAAATGCCCATGAAAAAATCTGGCCAGCCGATTCGCTCCAGGTTCATGAACGACTCGATATTAGAATCGATATTGTCATGCGAAAGCATAACCCCCTTCGGAACGCCTGTTGATCCGGAAGTAAAAATGACGGTTAAAATGTCGTCTGAGGAAATGTCTTTAAGTCCCAATAGCCAGTCGACAAACCAGCACGGAGAATACGCCTCCAAAGCGCCCTTGATTTTATCGCCCTTCGAGATGCTGGAAGCAACGTCTTCCAAAACAACCAGCTCCGCTTTTAAGTCATGATAATTGAGCTTATCGAGAACTTTGCGGCTTGTAATTATATGCTTTATCCCCGCCGTCTCAATGCATTTGTTCATAATTTCATTGGAGACGGTGTAGTTCAAATTTACAGAAACTCGTTTATCAAGAGCCAACGCTGCGTTGACAATAGTTGTTATAACGTTGGGGGGAAGAAGAACGCCAATGTATTTTTCATCTGCCGCTAATATGGCGCGATGAAAAAAATGGCGAAAGACCAACGCCCCTATTAAGACTTTTCGCCCTGTCAGCTCTTTGCCGCTGGAATCGGCTATTTTTAAAATTCCAGCTTGCTGATGGCATATTCTTAAAAATTTACGTACCGGTATCATTATCAATTATATGGACTGGTTATTTTCGCAACGATGGGGGTGGGTTGCATTAAACAGAGCGACTTCCCGCTCGTGTTCCATTTCGAACCAACGGTTCTCCATTATCTTTATCGTCTGATAAAGCTGGAAACGATTAGAAACATTTTCCATCGGTTTTCCATATAATATTGTAATCCGCTTTCTTGAAAAAGTGGGTAATTTCCATAGAAATTTTTGCCCATAATAGCTAAATATACTTCCCCACAACCCGCCAATGTAAACTGGGACAACTACGGCGTTTGTATCTTTAAGTATTTTAACAGCCCCAGCCTGAAATGGCTGCAGAACATCCCATCGGGAAATCCCGCCTTCTGGAAAGATTCCTACATTTTCTCCATTTTGCAGAGCTTTCCTGGCTTCTTTGACCGCATAAAAGGCTTCTCGACCAGGATTGATGGGAATGGCTTTGTAGAGGTCAACCGTCAAATAGTGCAAAAATGGCCCCTTTGTGAACGCTGTCCACATCAATATGCGGGGAGAACCTGGCCAAAACATCTCGCCCAGCAGACCGTCCAAATAACTGATATGATTGCAGATATACAGAATCGGACGATCTTTAGGAACGTTTTCTTCGCCGACAATTTCGATTTTGTATCGAAGGTGAAAATAAAGCCAAAAAATCCAATAAACGCACTGCTTTAAATAAGCGAAGAAGAAAAGAATGGCAAAGACCGGCAAGGAGACAATTCCACTCCAAAACCAGACGGAACGCGCCGTCTGACCGGCAAAAACCGTCAGAACGAGAAATATTATCGGCGCCAAAAGCATAGCAGAATTGCTGATAAAGTTGCTCGAGGCGATAATTCGTCCGCGGTGTTCAGCCGGAGAGCGGTCTTGAATAAACGACATCAAAGGAATGTCGTACATCCCGGCAAAGATGCCTAAAAAGGCTAAAAGCCCCAAGGCGCAATAATAGCCGTTGGCGTTCGCGCCGGGCGAAAAACATAAAGCTATACAGCAAGCCGCCATTCCCAAAACAGCAAACGTCGGCAATTTCATGGAAATCTTTCCACGCAAAATCACGCCTGCCAGAACCGCGCCAACGGCAATGCCGATTGTCATCAAACCCATGCAAAGATTCGCTGCAAAGCGGTTGTCCATTGTAGCGAACTCCGGGAAGATGTATTTATCTATGTTAAGCTGAAGCAATGCGGCAATTCCCCAATAGAACGCGCTGGCAAACGTTACCGCCCAAATCGCGCGCCAGGAATACAAAAAGTCCATGTCGGAAGCGATGCCAGAGAACGGATTGTACGGATATTTGACTTCTGGATTTCCCTTTTTGAGCGGTTTAATAAACAGACTTGCAAGCAGTCCTAAAAGAGCGGTTCCCAACAGCGCGCAGGCGGAAATCCAGACGCGGCTTTGCCCCGGTTGGGCGCAAGTCGGGATCGTTCCCGATTTATCGATTACGGACGTCAATTCAAACAGAATTCCTCCGCAAACGGTTCCGAAAATGCACGCTGCCATCGTCGTCATGGATACAAGTCCGTTCGCAGTTGGAATCTGTTCCGGATGTACCATTTCTGGAATGCTCCCGTATTTTGCCGGGCTGAACAACGTCGATTGCGTTCCCATAAAAAACAGAACGACAAGCAGGAAAAGAACGCTTCCTGACAGGAGCGCCAGAACGCCAAAGCCCATAATCGCGATTTCGGCAATCTTCGTTCCGACCATAACCTGATCTTTGCGGAATCGGTCGCTCAAAAAACCGGCTGGTCCGACCATCAAAACAAAGGGAATTAAAAACAGTTCCGCCCCAACAAACAAAATCGCCTTTTGAGCCAGCTCCTGCAGCGCCTGAGGGTCTGAACTGGTAATCCCGACATACGCCGCCCATGACGGAAGTTCTTTCAATTTAAGAAGATAATTCTGCAATGAAAAGACGCCGATGGGAATCATCAAAAAACGAAACATATTGTCGTTGAACGCTCCCAGAAACTGAGTCAGAAGCATCGAAAAAAAGCTGACGCTCCACAGTCCCGGCTTTTGAGACTCTGGCAATAAATCCGTATTTTTTATCGAATCGTTATTGATTTCCATGATTTTTGTTGTACAATAGGGGTAGGGAGCGGTAAGCGGTAAATAGTTAGTGGTAAGTTGGATTAGCGCTTGAGTACTAACTACTAACCACTAAAAATATATTACTATTTCCCAATTTCCTAGCTCGCCGATAAATCGGCGCCGCGGCTTTCAGTAAAAATTTATTTATTATATTTCGGTTGTTTTTTACAGCCCCTTTACAAAAGTTTTACATTACTTTTACATTTGATTATATTCAATTATACCAAAAAATCAAGACTTATACCAGAGAGATTTCTGGAAAAGAAGCCATATTTTGTTAAAATAGAACAAATTATTAAATTAGATTAACAGCAAAGAATACTTGCTAACGACATTTCCTTAGCTTTTTAAAATATTATGAAAATCGCTTGTTCCGGCGGATATTTTTCCGCAAGTCATTTTATAGTTTTCGAAAACGGGTTCTGCGAACCGCTTCACGGACACAATTTTCGCGTCGAGGCGATTATTGACGCCCCGCTTAATGCGGCTGGGTACGCTGTCGACTTTATGGCTGTCAATCAGGCGCTGGCGAAAATCTTGCAGCCGTGGCGCGAACGTCTCCTTCTTCCAGGAAACAGCAGCGATTTTACCATTGAAAAAAACGGTTCCCAAATCGAGATAACGTATACTCAGCCGGACGGCGTGCCGCTGTTTTGGTCGATTCCGGCTGACCATTGCGTTATTCTGGACGTTGTCAACACAACGGCGGAACTGATCGCTCAAACGATTGCGAAACGACTTTGGAAACGTCTTTCTGCCAAGGCGAAGCTTAATTGGTTAGAGATTCATCTGGAGGAAACGCAAGGCTGCAGCGCCGTATACAGAATCCCGTCAGACGATTAGTCTTGAACAGACAATGCGTTTCCTGTTCGTAATTAGTCGATCTGGTTGATTGACAGGCAGTCAGGATCGTCCATCGGCAGTTTAGGATGTCTGGTCATGGGGCGAATGTATCCCCAAACTGGTCGGGCGTGAAACGGAAAGTCGTGCAGTCCGTAACACCAACTCACGCCTGCAAAGCCTCCTGGAGATAAACCGTCCAGCTGGTAAATGTTGTTCAAACGCAGCGCGTATCTAAACGCCTCTGCCGGTTCTCGAGTCCATAACAGAGGCTGTTTCCCCCAGTACATTCTCGTATGCGGCGGCAGCCAGCCATTCTTTACCAGTTCGAGCTGAGTCAGGTTCCAGTAGCAGTCACACGTCTTGCCGTTTTTCATTTCGCTGAACGAGAAGATGTATTCCCGATCGTCTGCGGAACGCAATTCGAGCGTCTTTTGCGCCCAGCGCGGCAAGCCTTCAAACGTATCGTATTGAGGCGTAAACCATACAAAATTGACGGCTAATTCCCGACGCGTCAGGATTTCGTCTTCAAATGCCGCGATATTTAACGGAAGAAGCTCCCGTTGCTCGTCTGTGCAGCTTATCAGATAATCGTCTTTGAGTATTTCTCGTAAACGGATCAATATCTCGACGGGAGAAATACATCCAAAAGACAAATACGGTCCAAGAGCAGACGTTACGCTCGCCGCCGGGTTTCGACGCTGGTCGTATCGCGCCAAGCCGTATTTAAGAAATCTGCGCCATCGCTGGTCCGCCATGGTTTCGCCGCCGGGAAAATCGATAGCAGTGGCGACGTCGTAGGGAAACGTCAGTTGGTTTTCAATCCGATCGAAGTCCGATAAATCCAGTTTCATCAGGTTGACGTTAAGCGTCGAAACCGGAGGAACGTTTCTGTCTGGCAAAGTTAAAAAACGATTCAGATTCGCCGCCAGTTTAGGACGAAACGATTTGGCGGAATAATCTGCGTGACTGCTGGCAGTTTCAACGGGAACAACGACGTTGTCTTCAACCTGAATGCAGGTGCACGAAACGTTTCGAGCGATTTCATTGCGAACAATTCTGTCTTCTCTCAAATAAGCGCAGTCCATTACTAAAGCGCATGCTGAAACGCAAAACGAGGGAACCAATTCCTGAGCCGTTCCGTAAACGACAGCCAACTGAATTCCCCGCGCCGCAAGCGTCTTTTCCAGCTCTCGCAGGGATTCCAACGCAAATCGCGCCCGTCGGCGGGAACTAAGCCGTCCTTTTGTATGGAGACAATACAAAACAATAACGCCCTTTTTATGCTCTATTCCCAACTCAATTGCGTATTCAAGCGCTGAATTGTTTTTCTGACGAACAGAAGCGTCCATCCAGTATAATATATACTTCCCTTTAGGATTTTCAGGACAAAGGTTTAACAGCTGAATTCTTTCTTCTGGAATTTTACTCATAGTATTTTTAAGAAAAACAGATAATAAGCAACACAACAGTATTATAGGAAGAAAGGGAAGGCGGCAAGATAAGCAAGGCAGTCAAAACAAGAATTGCATGGGAACAACTTATAATTCCTTTTTGCTCACAGCTTACCGATTCAATACCCTGTTATCAAATTAGTTAAAATATCGTATTTTCTCTAATCCCTCATATTAGAATATCCGATAATATCAGTAATGTCGAATTATATTCAGACCTTACGGATTGGTTTGAAAGACATCTTAATCCTTTCAATATAATATTCAAAAAATGAAACACGCCCAAACCAGTTTTTTATTCGTAATTGCAATCAGCGCAGTGATTTTTATGTTGTCGAGCGTTTCGGTTTTTGCCCAAATTGCCAGACCGCTCATCCCTCAAGCGACCCCTAAAACTCCGGCTGCGCGACCGATGGCGGCAACGCCTCAAGCGGCTCCAGCTCCGGCTCCAACGGCGAGTTCGGGTCAAAAGTACGTTCTCAAATCCGGTCGAAAGGCTGGATCGATGGATAAAGTTACATATCAGCAAATCATTCAGGGCAAGCTGATGGTTCCGTCTGCAGAAAACAGCGATAAACTCCCGCCGGGAGCGGCAAAGCCTGAAAAAGCGACCGTCAAAACGGCAAATGGAAGTACTGTTGAAATGGACGTATACCCGGTTAAAGCGCAGACCAAGCTTCAGTACAATGAAAAGACCATTCAATGCGCTGAGGAAGACAACTCGTTCAGCATTCAGGCCATCAGAAACTATCAATCCGTAAACGTTCAGAGAACGGTCAACGGCGAAGACGACAGCATTGCTCTGCCGGAAGAAAAGATGATGCTCAATGTTGACGTTGAGGGAGCGGATGTGATTTTCTTCCACAAAAAATACTGCATGAATCAGGACGAACTGGACGCCCTGGAGGTTATGGCACCCAGTTTGGCGCTGGAAACCCTGCTGCCAACAGAACCGGTTGCAATTGGAGACACCTGGTCTATTACTGAGGATTCGCTTGGAGCGCTGCTTCAATTGGACTTGTTGTCTCAAGCTCAGGTTGAACAGGTTTTGACAGACGTCAAGGGAACAACTGCTATTATCGACGTTCAGGGAAGAGCGGCTGGCGAAATTGACGGCGTGTCAACGACAATAAATTTCAAATTAAAGTATTATTACAGTCTGAAAATCAACCGCATTATTTGGGCGGGAATGGTAACAAACGAAGAACGACAGTCTGGTCCCATTACGCCTGATCTGGCGATTGAAACGCAAGTTCAAATGACGATTGTTCCTGCAGCTCCTGCTGAAGACGCTAAACTGGCGGCTGAACAGTGGACAGAACCTACAGACGAACTGCTGCTCATTCATTACATCTCTTTAGACGGCGACTGGACCATGTTCCACGATCGAAGATGGTGCATTTTCAGAAATGAACCCAACCAGGTCATTTTCCGATTCATGCATCAAGGGGAATATATTGCTCAATGCGTCATCAACAAGACCAGCAATCCGGAAACAATGAAAAACATGACGCTGGCAGAGTTCAAAAAACAAGTCGAAGAAGCCGTTATGGAAGACGGCGAAAAGACGCGTTCAATTATCGCCGCTAACGAAGAGATGTCGCCATCTAACGTAAACGTATTCCAGGTCGTTGCCACCGATTCGGCAGACAACACTCAATGGGGATACTACATGCTCAAGGGCGCCAAGGCTTCTCAACAGCTGGTATTCATGTTTACGCTCGACGGCGAAAATTCCGAAGCCGTTGGCGAAACTGATATGCAAATGATCGGAACGCTGGAGTTTAAAAAATAAAGGCAAGAGGCAGTAGAGGAGGGAATAGGGAATAGGGAATAGGGAATAGGAAATAGGGAATATGAAATAGGGAATAGGGAATAGTTATTCGCCTGCGGCGAATTTAAAAACCACTCCCCACTC
>JAFZAL010000061.1 GCA_017557195.1 Thermoguttaceae bacterium
CCTCACGTTTCTGAAAGTATTCTAGGTTACATGGCAAGAAAATGCAGAGGATTTCTGGAATTATTTTTAGAAAAATTACCAGAAGATTTCTTATTGTATCAATCAGCTAAAATGTTCCGATTAGGTAAACTGGGTAACAATTCGTCGCCCAACTCGTTTTCCCAATCGGAATTTTCGTCATCGTTAAACAGTTCCAAATCGAAAAAGAGGTCTACATTATTCGGATTTAACGCATTATTTCCATCCAATGACAAAGTGGCATTATTTTCACTGTGTTCAAATGTATAGTTCCCTTCCGAATTGGAATATGTTTCCTGTTCAGCCTGATTTAACAGCGTATTTGCAGCGTTGGAAACCTGTATGACGTCTGTGTAATAAATTGCAGACTCCATTGAGTACGAACTGGACACGGGCGTTAAAACGCAATCGTGAATCGGTTCCACAAGAATGGTTGTCACAATAGTTTGATTGGATTCAACGCTTTGAGCCGGCGCGATGATTGGCTCTTCTGCCGCTGGCGCGGCGCCTTGAGCGTTTACAGCGTCTGCGTTGGTTTGAGCCTCAATGGCGATGTCTGCGCCGTCTTTAGCGTACGATCGCCCGTAATACGTCGCGAAAAGAATAAAGTCGTTGACTTCGATCGCTCCGGACAGATTGAAATCGCAGTAATACATTGTATTTTTAACTGTGGGATCGGGAACGCATCCGTAATACATTGCAAAGGAAATAAAGTCCTGAACGTCAACTGCGCCGGAATCGTCCAGATCGTAGGGAACCGCCCAGACAGGCGTAGAGATAACGTTGGCTTCAGACGGGGTCTTGTCTCTATCGGTAAAGACAGTAATCGTCAAATCCCGGGATTCGTCTGCCACGGCAACGCCAGCTTGCCCTGAGAAGTCGGCAGGATTGGCGGGAACCATTTTAATATTGGCAACCAATCCGTCGTAGACAGTCGTTGAATCCATAATAGCGGCAATGAAGGTTACTTCTCGCGTCGTTCCCAATTCATCCAGCGGGACGTCGTGATAGGAATAAGACAGGTCTGCGAATTCAGAATTCTTCCAGTCCGGCTTGACGAGCGTTGCATCGTACTGGAAGACGATAGAAATCCCGCCCTGATCAACAACGTCGTCTGTATTAGCAAACAACTGAAGGTTCAAATATTCCCATTCGTTAACGCTTGTTGGAACTACAGACTCATTGCGACCGTTCCAGGTTGTCAGAGACGCGGTCATCAAAGGCATATCGCCGGTATCGGTCAGAACGACGGCAGCGTCTGAGGATTCGATATTGGGATCCGCAGAGACCGTCATAACGGCCACTTCGTAAAGGCTGGCGTCTTCTCCTTCAGCAAGGCTAAACTGACATGCCAAAGCCGTAACATTTTCCTCGCCGACATTCCATTGTTCCGTTCCCAGTTCTCGATAATAGACGTTATATGCGGCGGCATTTTCAACAGCGTCCCACGATGCGGAAATTTGAGAACCTTCAAAGTCTGCCCAAAGGTTGGCTGGGGCGGAGAGTTTGCCGAGCGTTTGAACTTCAATAATCTCAGACGGCAGCGAAAGCGACGCATCGTATCCCTGCAAATAGGCGAAAATACGAACTTCGTAAACGCTTGACGGATCAAGATTATTCATAGAGCAGGACGTTGGAGAGTCCTCGTCGCTCCAAAGCCCGCCGATCCATTCTTCCGCTCCTTTTTTGCGGAATTCAATATAGTAACTGTCAGCGTTGTCAACTGCCGACCAGTTCAAATTGAACTCGGTAGCCGTAACTCCAACGGCGGTTAGATCCTCTGGCGTGTCCAGAACGGTATGAAGTTCAAATACCGATGTGGCTTCGCTGTACTTGCTTGCCCACGCCCAGCTGGAACCGTTCCAGTACGGGCAATACCAAGCGTTTACAGCCACAATGTCAAAGGAACCATAGCCGAAGTAGAGCGGCGTATACGTTTGCGTTGTCGAATCGTATTGGCGGCTGACGACGTCTACGCTTGTTGCGCCTTCATCGGCTACGCCTGTACCGAGATAATACTGCCCGGCATAGACTTCGGTTTCCCATTGAGAGCTTGCGCCTTCTACGGTAAACGTGATTCCGGAATTAACGGAAGTGTAACCGTCTCCAATAACGCCGGTGTCGTCTGACAGAGCAAGAGAAACGCTTGTCGGCGCGGGAACAGATTCTGGTCCGATGACGACTGGCACGCTGAGTAACGCTAAAAGATCGCTATCTTGTACTGTATGAGCAGCATTGTATTTTGTCGCATAAACCGCCAGATAATAGTCTCCCATCGGGAATTCGGCGCAATTGACCGTTACTTCGCCAGTCTCATAATTAGTAGAAACGCCGTTGGGAATACGCGTAAACGATCCCTGTCCGGATTCGTCGTATGTGATATAATAAAGTTCAGAATAATAGCCCAGTCTCTCTCCGGTTGCATATCCTGCCGCATACGTTTGGGTATAATCGTTTCCCTGTACAACGAATGCGTAATCGCTTTCAATCGGATAGAAAACGGGAACCTGATCTTCCGCTTTGATGTTAATAGTAATTACCTGAGACGTGCCAGCTTTGCCGTTTTGGTCGTAAGGCGTTACGCGAATTGTTCCGGTTCCTGTCGTCGAGGAGGGGGAAAGGGCGCCGGCGCGAACGGTCAGCGTTGAATTGGTGTAGTTGACTACCTGCTGAGCGTTTGTGATGATAACGTCCGGATCTGGCGTGGAATTGGCGTTTGTTCCCTGTCTGTTGACTTCCGCCTGAACTTCCTGACCGTCAATAAGAAAACCGAATACTGAATGTTTGAAGTTGAGCCAGTCGCAGCGTTCAGACGTTACAAAGAACTGGCTGGAGCCGGTGTCTTTGTAACCGGTGTTTGCCATCGCCAAAACGCCTGTTGAATTCATCTGCAAGTCGTTGTTGAATTCGTCTGCGATATTGCTTGCCAGACTGCCGCGATAGTTGCCGTAGGCGTCGTACCCGCCCGCTTGTGACATGAAACCTTCAATAACGCGATGAAAAATGGAATTCTGATAGAACTTCTCCGAATAGCCGTCTGAAAATGTAATATCCGTATCGGTCAACGTAAGAATGTGTTCGACTGTGTTGGGGGCTTTGTCGGCAAACAACTCGAAAAGCATAGTTGATCCTTCGCCGTCGAGAATGTCGTTCCCTTCCTGATAAACCGTCAGTTCCCAGTACGGGTTGCGCGTGTTGAAATACGCCTGTTTTTGCGCCGTCGACATGCCGGATTTCCAGGCGGTGCCGACAGACAAGTCGCAAGTCAGATTACCGGAAATAACTTCCACCTTGTAATAAACCGCGTCGCCGTCAGCGTCGGTTGACGTCAGCGGAATGTACCACGGCGAGTTGGTCGTAATTTCGTAAGCTGTGGAATCCAGCGTCAAAACTGGCGCGACGTTGAGCATGGCGCGTTCTTCCAAAAGCTCCATACGAAGCGGTTGAGGCTTATACCCGGACTTTTTGGAGGAACTGCGAAACGACTTGAACAATCGGGACAACCAGTTTTTTTTCGGATTTTTCATAATGAATAGTGAATACCTGATTTTTTATGGAACTACAGCCGACGCGGAGCTGTCAATATAATAATATATATAATTCCCTATCGTCATTTTGATGTATTATACTATAAAAAGTTCCTTTAGACAATCAGATTATCTAAGATATTACGTAGTTTTTATGAATAATTTAAATAGACTTGAGAAGATTTTCCGGTTTCGTAAAATAGAAACGCTTTTTATAGAGAAAAATTATAGAAGTCAATTAAACGACCTCTGGTATTTATAAAAATAATTGTATAATATAGTATCATGGCAAAAGAGATGCTGTTTTCTGTTGTATGTCCAACGTGCGAGGCAAAAATAGGGGTTCACGACAAGCGATTGATCAATCAACTTGTCCAATGTCCTAAATGCGGCAGCATTGTCCAGCTAACGCCGCCTGATGGATACTCGAATAGAGAAACTTTGCCTCAAAAAACAGAAGAAAAACAGGAAAAACCTGCTCAGCCGCCAGTAAAACAAAGCGCTCAACCCCTTTCAGAGAAAAAAGATAAGAACACTCAGCCTGTCCATTCTCCATCATCTGTTTCAGGCGCTCCGTCGATTCCTGTTCCACCGCCAGCATCCATACCTGTACCGCCTCCGATTGCAATTCCAGAACCGATTGCGCCTGAACCGCTTATGCCAGAACCGATGTCGCCGGGAGGGTTTCATGCCAAATCCTCTGCGGGTGGAAAGAGTTTTTCTCAACGAGTCGGTTCTTTATCAGAAAAGCTGCCGTTCTGGGCGCCGTATCTCGTTATTGGGATAGGCGTTATAGCGTTAATTACGATTCTCGCTCTTTTCTTTTTCAGCGTTTCCAGGAAAGACAAGATTAATAACAATCAACCAGCCACAGAGAAAAACGTTTCCACCCAGGATAACGAAAATCCTGCGACCGAACCGCTGCATAATACGGAAGATAGTAATACGATAAATGATTCTGACGAGTCGAATAACGAGAATATAACTGATAGCGATAATATTCTCGATGAAAACGAAAAGACAGAAGACATTGAGCCGCCTGCAAACTCTTTAGATAAAGAGAGTAATCAGAACATCGAACCTGTAGAAAACGTTGACAATACTGTTGACCCCAACAAGGACGCAGATGAACCACAGGATGAGGATGGCGCCGACGATAATCCATTTGAGGAGGTTGACGAATCAGCAGCGGATAGCCTTGTTGAAAACAATAACGCTTTGGCGGTTGAAGACAACATAACTCAAGAGGTTTTAAACAAAAACGATTCCAATTCCGGAGCGAATCCTGATAAGAACAGCGTGTCAGATTCTGAACAGTCTTCTATCCCCGGTTTAGACGTTAAGCTGACGTCAATCACAATTCGAGAACAGAAATTGTCACAGTGTTTGCAAACGATCCGGGAATTGGGAGATTTGCCGGTGGAAGTCAACTGGGATTCTCTCCGCAGAAATGGAATCAGCGCCGACGATAAAATTTCCTGGACGGGCAAAGA
This sequence comes from Thermoguttaceae bacterium, assembly GCA_017557195.1. Lineage (GTDB taxonomy): Bacteria > Planctomycetota > Planctomycetia > Pirellulales > Thermoguttaceae > RUG11551. The sequence continues at coordinate 5,039 of JAFZAL010000061.1, forward strand.
TGTAACGCTTCAGGCTGTTTTGTCTGAAGTGTTAGCGCAGCGAGGACTTATGTTCAAAATAAATGAAGAAGGAAAAATCATATTTGTTCCTCGCGTCAGCGCCAACGCTCATTCAGATTCAAGCGTCAATTCGGGTCAACAAGGCGGTTCCGCGATGGTCAAAACTCAATACAGCGTTTCCGATCTTGTGGGTCATTCGCCAGAGCAAACTGCCGAACTGATTAAATCCATTCGAGAGTTTTTGTGCCCAGGCGACTGGAAGGAAGTCGGCGGAAAGGGAACGATTGTTTCATCTGGAGGCGGCAGCGTTGTCATAACGCAGTCTCAGCAAAATCAATGGATAATTTCTGATTTTCTGGATCGTCTTCGTCTGGCGCGGCGCCTGGCTCCTTTGAATAACTCAGACGCGTCTTTAGAACCAATGTCCATTCGCGCTCAAAGCGCTTTAAAACGAAACGTTGGAATAAACTTTCAGCCAACGGCAGATTTAAAAACCGCATTATCGGAAATTGGTCAAAGAATAGGCGTCAACATTTTATTGGATGAACCGTCTTTGAAAATTGCGGGCATATCCGCTCAATTCCCAATTTCATTTGACGCTCGCGAGATGTCGTTGGAAGAAACCTTCAATCGAATTCATGAAGAAACCGGTTTAACGTATTTGGCGCAAACCCCCAATTCGTTTATCGTAACTACTGCTCAGGGCGCCATGTCCTTGATGACCGTCGAATTCTATCCGATAGCCGATCTGGTTTCAATTGGATTAACCCCTGCGGTTTTAATGGAGCAGATAGTCAAATTCGAGCCGAAATCGTGGAAGTCTCAGGACGCCGCCAGTTTTGGGTTGATTGACTTTGACGCCAATTCAGACTGTTTGATTGTTCGTCAGTCCCCGTCCGTTCTCTCTAAAATTTCCGATTTGCTGACTCAACTTCGGGCGCGGCTGAAAGAAAAGCAATAAACTTGTCGTTCATCATTTCTAAAGAATGAGGCGATTGCGCTAATAACGAATCGCCCCCCCTCCTTTATAGCATTTGTTGAGACGATATAATATAAACGTCGTGCAAACAGTTCACGACTTGCATTTCCCACGTCGATAATGCGTGGACAACTCCAACCCTCAACAGTTATAAACGCCATGGAACGAAACGAAGCGCTCAACGCGGTAAAACAGGCGCGAGAAGCGGGTAAGATTACAGCGGAATCGGAAAAGAACATCACGCGATGGCTGACGGAATCTCAGTTTGAAGCGTACTTCGATACGCTTGTCGGCTACATCAGTCAGGGCGCGTGGAAAGAACTTGACGACGCCTTCTGGACGGTTATTCCGTTTGGAACCGGCGGACGCCGCGGCAAGATGTTCCCCGTCGGCTGCAACGTTATCAACGACCGCACAATCGGAGAAAGCGCTCAGGGAACGGCGACGTACGTTAAAAACTTTGTCGGCTCTGACCATCAGCCCAGCTGCGCGATTGCGTACGATACGCGGCGCCGCTCGAGAGAGTTTGCGGAACTGTGCGCGTCGATCATGGCGGCGAACGGGTTCAAAGTCTGGTTTTTGGATGGCTATCGTTCCACGCCGGAGATGTCGTTCATGGTTCGATACAAAGGCTGCGATTGCGGAATCATGGTAACCGCCAGCCACAACCCTCCGTCTGACAACGCGGTTAAGGTGTACTGGTCGACAGGCGGACAGCTTTTGCCGCCGCACGACAAAGGCGTTATCGACTGCGTCATGGCAACGGAGCAGATTCTGATTGCCGATTTCCAGAAAGAGTTGGCAAAGGGAACTATCGAATATTGTCAGGAAGAAGTTGACAAGGCGTTTATCGACGCCGTTTTGAAGCAGTCGCACCCGGGACCGCGAGACATCAAGATTCTGTATTCTCCGCTCCATGGCGTTGGGGCGACGTGCGTTCTGCCGGCGTTGGCGGGCGCGGGATTCAACAACGTTGAACTGTACGGTCCGACGTCCAATCCAGACCCCAACTTTACGAACGTTCCCAACCACGTTTCCAACCCGGAAAACGCGGTCGTATTTGACGCAATGATCGAATACGCCAAACAGAACGACTTCGATTTAATCATGGCGACAGACCCGGACAGCGACCGCATGGGCTGCGCCGCTCCGCTGAAAATCAACGACAAAGCGGGAAAATGGTCAATCCTGACGGGAAACCAAATCGGCGCGTTGTTTGCCGAATATCAGCTTGAACAGGCGTGTAATTACGGAGAAACCTCGATGCTGGCGTCGGCGAGCTACTACATTGTCAAAACGCTGGTTACGACTGACCTGATTCGTAAAATTACAGAATCCTACGGCGCGACGCTGGTCGGCGATTTGCTGGTGGGATTCAAGTACATCGGCGGCGCCATGGACGACCACGGAACCAACGGGTTCCTGCTGGGAACGGAAGAATCCTACGGCTATCTTATCGGCGACCACGCGCGAGACAAAGACGCCGCTGTAGCGTCTATGGTCTTTGCAGAACTGGCTGCCAAGGCAAAAGCGGAGGGGTTGTCCATTCACGAAAAACTGGCGGCGATTTTCCGTCGTTACGGCGTTCATCAGGAACGAACCATCTCCGTTATGGCGCCGGGCGCTGAGGGCATGGAAAAGATCAAGCAGGTTATGGCTGGATTCCGAACCGCTCCGCCGGAAACTGTTGCTGGCATGCAAATCGCCTGCGTTAAAGATTATCTTAACCAGACGACAAAAACCGGCGACGAATTCGAACCGCTTGTCGGACCGAAAGGCGATTTGGTTATCATCGAGCTGGAAAAGCCGGGGAATTACGTTGCCGTCAGACCGTCTGGCACTGAACCGAAGATCAAATTCTATATGTTCACCTGTCTTCCGCCGGAAGAATCTCAAGACGTTGACGCGGGCGTTGCGATTCTGCAAAGCCGTCTTGACGCCATGGAATCGGACTTGCGCACGGTGATTGAATAAAAATTTAAAAAAAGTCAAAAGGCGAGATTTGGGACTTTTAACGGTCTTCTCATCTCGCCTTTTTTATGAAATCACTCCAAATCTTATACTCGCTTGTATTTACAATTATTCTCAATTCAACAAGCGTATTTTTATCTTCTCGAGTTCTCAATTTTCAAACTGGATAATTTCAAAAATTTTAAGAAAATGGAGAAAAAAAGTCCCTCTCTTTACTTGACAAAAAAGCGAAAATAGCGTAAATTATAATTATTCCGATTTTAACGATTTTGACTAAAATAGAAAATAA
>JAFZAL010000062.1 GCA_017557195.1 Thermoguttaceae bacterium
CCGGCAATTAGTTCGGCGTCTGAAACTGTTCAGGTGGATCCCGTGAAATCTTCCTGGGAGTACATCGTCGATTTCTGGGATTATATGAACGGAAATCTTCCGAAAATTCAGTCTCAAAAAGACGTCTCGCAGTATGAAAAAAATCGAAACGAGAATTTTATCAAGGTGTACGTCTGGAAGGCCAAAAACGACAGCGACAGAGCCAAAACTCGCGCCATGAGCGCTCAGGAACCGTTTATGATCTACATTCAGGCGTCGCTGCTATTGGGCGTTATTTTGTCGTGTCCGTGGGTGTTGTATCAATTGTGGATGTTTGTCGCGTCCGGGCTGTACCCGCATGAACGCAAATACGTGTACATTTATTTCCCGATGAGTCTTTCTCTGTTTATCGGCGGCGTTCTGATGGCGTTCTTCTGGGTTTTTGATCCGGTTTTGGGATTCCTTATGCTGTTTAACGACTGGATGAACATCGAGCCGGACCTGCGAATCAACGAATGGCTCGGATTCTTCCTGATGTTGCCAATCGGCTTCGGGTTAAGTTTTCAGCTGCCGCTGATCATGCTGTTTTTTGAACGTATTGGAATTGTTACTGTCGAATGGTACAAGACCAATTGGCGAATTGCCGTTCTGATTATTGGCATTCTGTCCGTCGTTCTTACTCCGGCAGACCCGACCAGTATGATGCTTATGTTCATCCCGCTGACATTCCTGTTTGTCCTGGGAATCTGGCTGTGCAAGTTCATGCCGCGCCAAAAGAGTCCGTACGACGACGATGACGAAGAAGATGACGAGGACGAAGATGAAGAGGATGAAGAGGATGAAGAGAATGGCGAGAATGGCGAGAATGGCGAGAACGACGAAGCAGAGCAGGGCGATTGACAGTAGGCGAGCCGCGGGTGTAAACCCGTGGGCGTGAGCGGAGCGAACGTGATTACGCATTCGCCGTTAGGCGAACCCAACGTTAGCTAACAGGGTAGTTGAGATAATAGACGTTTTTTATTTTGAACGCAGAGACCGCAGACAATCCGCAGAATACGCTGAGGCGGACTGGGAATGTGGCGACGACTGCTTACGGGGGGCGGGTATTACCCGCCTTTTTTCGCGGACAATGTCCGCTCCCCGAAAACCTTGTCTTTCTGCCAGCGCGGCTTCTCGCCTCTCGCAACTATAGATATTTTTGGCTCTTCCGGTAAGTTGGCGCCTAGTGTTTCCGCAGGTCAGTCCGTTCACGGATTTTGGCGAGCCGGGGTGCGTAAGCCCCCGGGAAAATACGGATTTTCGCCGATTTGTTAATTGACAACTCTAGCGCTCATTCGTGAATCTTTGAATTATAATCACGAAAAACACGAAAATCACGAAAAATAAGATTATAAAAAATCATTTCGTGTGTTTCGTGCATTTCGTGTTTAAAAAGCTTTTGAGTGGTCAAAACGCCCGCTTTTTAGCTAAAGTACCAACTTGTCGGATGAACCTTTTTTATTTCAGACTTTCAATTTCGCCGGTCGTGCGATTAATCTCAAACTGGGCGCGACTGTCAGCGTCTTTCTCAACGGTCAGCTGGAATGTAAAGGGAGACTCGAAGCTGAAACTGACTGTCGGTTTATGCGGCGTTGAAAGAAGCCTCGTACTGAACAGTTCCATTCCAGACGCTGCGTCCATGCAGACGACGGTTAGCTCGTACGCGGCAGTCGCGGTTTGAACCTCGACAGCGTACAAACGCCCGGAGTCGTAATGCAGCGGAACGAGCCAGCGGGAATTGGCGTTGGAAGACGATTTTTCCCACGCGAGGGCGTCAAACTGGCGGGAATCGACGCAAACCAGACGATTTCCCAACTCCAGCGGCGCGCGTCGATTGGGGTTCTCGTAAGCGTTCGGCGTCCCAATTCGAGCAAAAATCAGACCGTCGCCCAATACGAAAGCGTTGTCAAAAGAGCCGTTGTAAAGAGCCTTGACCGAGTCCGGCGCGCCGTCCTCTGCCAGCAGTTCCGGCTCCTGCCCTGCCCCGGTTCGCCATAACCCAGCGGCGTCAACGCGATAAGCGCTTTTAGGCGACGTCTGAGCGGAATCGCTCGTATCAGCAGGCGCGATTCGAGAAAAGGCGTCGGCGAGGAACGCGTTTAAGTCGACCTTCTTTCCGCCCATGGAACCGACGGCGTTGGGATAACGCTGTTGGAAATCCGCTAACTGCTCTTTGAGAGCGGCTTGTTCTTTTTCAAACGCCGTTCCGGAACGAAGCGAGCATTTTCCAAACAGGCACAGCAGACGCCGGGCGTTAAGCTGTTCAATCGGAAGCGCGCTGGAATCGTAACACGGCGCAGACGCCAACTCGTCTAAAGCGCGCAGCGACGGTTCGTACTGTCCAGCTTGATAAAAGTATTCGGAAAGATTGTCCAGAGCCGTCTGCGCGGAGCGGGCGGCGGGATACTGTTTGTAGACTTGCCACAAAGCCGCCATCCGAGCTGATAAATCCTCCCTGGCAATCGCTTGACGATAAAGTTCCGCTGCGGTCGATTCGTACCGGCTTTGATAGATTGCCCGTTCCTGAGCCGTCAAAGAGCGGTTTCTTCCCAGCGCGACAGCGTACTTGAGCGGAACGAACGAATCGCCGCTTGGAACCAGAGCAGTCCCGGCAGTCGCCTTGAGCTGGTCTGCCGCGTTGAGAGCTTTAATATACGGTTCCTGAGAAAATACGCGTTCCAATTCCGCCAGGACGGTTTCGTCTGCCGTATTGAAATGCGCCCAGTCCTCTGCAAATGTAACAGAAGACAACGCCAACGTCAGGAGCAGGAATCGTAGGTAGGAAATGGGGAGTAGGGAATAGGGAGTAGACATCAAAAGCAGGCGTTTTGCCAGCCCAAAAGTATTTTTTAACACGAAATACACGAAAAGAACAAAACAAACGAAAGGATTATTTTAATTCTAAAAAATTTCGTAAATTTCGCTTATTTTGTGTTTTTCGTGTTTAAAAATCCAATGATGTGCAAATGATGATTGAATTGCCAGTAACCAATCGGTGTAAATCTGTTTAATCCGTCAAATCCGTGAACGGACTGACCTGCTCAAAAGCTGTGTACGCAGTTACCGGGTAAGCCAGTTTTATTACATAAAGCTGTCAACCACGTCCTTGGGGGCGGGAGCGTAGCTGTGTGGTTCCATGGAAAACGACGCGCGCCCTTGTGACAGACCGCGAACGGCGTTGGAGTATCCAAACAGGTTGATCAGCGGCGCAGTCGCGCTGATAACCGTAGATTTGCCTCGAGGGTTGGTTCCGCTGACAATAGCGCGGCGCTGCTGAAGGTCGCCGACGATGTCGCCGACGCATTCGTCCGGCGAGGTAATCTCGATCTTCATGACAGGTTCGAGAATCTGGTATCCGGCGTTTTTCAGGGCTTTTGTGAACGCGTCCGCCGCGGCGATTCTGAACGCGACTTCGTTCGATTCGCCCTCTTTGGCGACGCCGCCCAAAACGGTCATCTTGACGCCAATGAGCGGGAATCCAAACGAACCGCTGGCGCCCTGGTCTTTGAGCGTTTCGACCGTCGCCTGCCAGTATTCCATCGGGAATTCCGGCTCTTCTGCCGACATGTCAAACCCCGGAACGACGAGAACCTGCTGTTCGCCTTCCGGCAGCGGCTCCATCTTGATTGTAACGTCCGCAAAGTGCGGAGCGCCTGCGATAACGCGCCGACATTCGCCGGTTGCCGTCGATTCGTTTTGAATGCTTTCTCGATACGAAACGCGAGGATGATGGACGCGGACGTTGAGCTTAAAGTCGCGCAAAATGCGGTGCTTGATAACCTCCAGGTGAAGTTCGCCCATGCCGGAAATAAGCGTCTGTCCGGTGTCAGGGTCGACCTTGGCGGTAAACGTTGGGTCTTGCCGCCGCAGCATTTCCAGCGTCTCTTCCAACTTCTTTTTGTCCGTCGACGTCTCCGGTTCAATCGCCATCGAAATAACAGTTTCCGGGAACGAAATCGATTCCAGCAAAACGGGATGATGAGTGTCACAGATTGTGTCGCCCGTCGACGAGCCGCGCAAGCCGATTACGCCGACGATTTCGCCTGCCGTCGCTTCAGGAACCTGTTCCCGATCGTCAGCCAAAATGCGCCAAATCTGTGGGATGTTTTCTTTGATGTTTCTGCCCGGATTGAGAGCGCGAGACGAGGCTTTAAGAGTTCCGGAATAAATGCGCAAGAAACAAAAATCGCCGTGTTTGTCGGGAACGATTTTGAACAGCAAAGCCGCCAGAGGTTCATTCGGATCGGGCTTGAGAAGGACTTTCTGCCCGGCTTTTTTCCCGCCGACTTCTTCCGCTTCTACCGGCGGTTTATCCAGCGGCGACGGCAGATAAAAGTCAACGCCGTCCAGAACCATCTGAACCCCGATTTTATGCAGCGCGGTGCCGCAGAAAACCGGAACGCACATGTCGTTAATCGTCGCCTGACGAATAACCTTGCGAATCAGTTCCGGAGACGGTTCTTTTTCTGACAAAAGGACTTCCGACAGTTCGTCGCTGAACATGGACAGCTGATCCATCATCTGGGCGCGCCACATTTCTGCGTCGTCCGCCATGTCGTCCGGAATCGGTTCCAAGGTGAACTTTTTTCCATCTGAGTTCTGGTCGTAGACTCGCATTTTCATTTGAATGAGGTCAATAACGGCGCGGAACGGGTCCGACGTATGAGCAGGACCGGCTCCGACGGGAATTGCCAGAACGATCGGGTTGCAGTCCAGACGACGTTCCATCTCCTGAACGGTGTCGTAGAAGTCCGCCCCTTCGCGGTCCATTTTGTTGATAAACGCGATTTTCGGAACGTGATATTTTTCCGCCTGACGCCAGACGGTTTCCGACTGGGCTTCGACACCTTCGCGTGCGGAAAAGACAATAACCGCGCCGTCGAGAACGCGCAATGAACGCTCAACTTCCGCAGTAAAATCGACGTGACCGGGCGTGTCAATTATGTTGTAAACGCAGTCGTTCCATTGAATTGGAACGGCGACGGAATAAATCGTAATCCCGCGCTCCTGCTCTTCTTCGTCGTAGTCGGTTGTCGTGGTTCCGTCGTCAACCTGACCAATTTTATGGGCGAACCCGGAATAGAACAGCATCGCCTCGGTCAGGGACGTCTTCCCGGCGTCAATATGGGCGATAATCCCGATATTTCTCAAATTCTGTAACGGAAACGAGGTGGATTTGGCGGCCATGGCAGTACTGTATTCAGGAAGTAATAACTATTAATTATTTGATTAGCGGCGAGAGGAACTAACAACGCTCCATCGTTTGTCTCCATCGAACATCTCGCTGTTTAATAATTCATTATACCCTTTTAAAGAATTAATTGTAGCGGGGGGAGGAAAGAAAAACGCTCAAAATACAAGAATTCTAGTGAAAAGTGAAATCCTGTTAAACTCGATAAAATAAAACGCGCTCGATAAATATCGAACGCGTTTTGAAGTTGAATTGTATTGCAGCCTGAATTAGAAGGCGAAGTGAGCAAACGCCTTGTTGGCTTCCGCCATACGATGGACGTTTTCGCGTTTGGTGTACGCGGTTCCTTCTTTCTTATAAGCGGCGGTGAGTTCGTCAGCGAGCTTTTCGGAAATCGGCTTGCCCTTCTTATCGCGAACAGCGGTCAGAATCCAGCGGATGGCCAACGCCTGCTGGCGGTTCTTCGGAACGGGCATAGGAACCTGGTAGGACGCGCCGCCGACTCGCTTGGAGCGGACTTCAATGTTCGGCTTGACGTTTTCCAGAGCCTGGGTGAAAACTTCGATTGACGGAACGTCAGTAAAACGGGTTGCCAAAATGTCCAAGGCGTCATAGAAAGCGCGGTAAGCCGTGCTCTTTTTGCCGTCCCACATCAGGCAGTTGACGAATTTGGCAGCGACCAGAGACCCGTACTTGGGATCTGGCTTGAGTTGTTTGCGACTGGCAGTAATTCTAGCCATGGTTATATTCCTCTATATGTTCTGGGAAAACAATCTGATTAAGTGTAATTGCGATTTATTACAAGTTCAGACTGCTTCGATGGTTAATGGATGCAAAAAACGAAACGTTGGACTACTTTTTATCTCTCTTGGCGCCGTAACGGCTGCGAGCCTGTTTACGGTTTTTGACGCCCTGAGTATCCAAAGTTCCACGAACCACCTTATAGCGAACGCCCGGAAGGTCTCGAACACGACCGCCGCGAACCAGGACGATGCTGTGTTCCTGAAGGTTGTGCCCTTCGCCTGGAATGTAGACGGTAACTTCTTTGCCGTTGGACAAACGAACACGAGTGATTTTTCGTTGTGCCGAGTTCGGTTTCTTCGGGGTCATAATACGGACGTTAAGGCAGACGCCGCGTTTCTGAGGGCATTGCTCCAAAACCGGGGATTTGCTGAACTTGCGAGGAATCTTGCGATTCTTACGAACTAATTGGTTAATAGTTGGCATGTGTTTTGAGGATTGCTCCTGAAAAAATACGATTGTTTGGCGCCATCGCGATTCGTTTGATCTGTACACCGTAGAACCATTCGACGCGCGCGTGGCTATATTACATATCGCAACTCTACAATAAATTATCCTGAGAATTTACTATATATAAAGATTTTGTCAAGGGGATGGAAGGGAAGATGGGGGAAAATATAGAGAAAAAAATAAATTCTGACTTTTTCAGAAATGGGATGACATCAAAACTAAATGGTTCATCTGGTAATTTGGAGTCTGAAAAAACAACATACGCCAACTTGCCAGATGAACCTATTTTAAACTCTACTGTGTTTCTAGCGGAAACGCTTTGCAACTGCGGTCTACTGTTTCTGACCTACAGCCTTATTTTGCTCCATGCTCTTTAAGCCAATAAATCAAATATTGGTTGTTGCTTTCAACGGCAATCTCCAAAACGGTTTTTCCATTATTGTCTTTTGCGTTGACATCAGCGCCTTTTTCAACCAGAAATTTAGCAATGTCCAGATCAAAATAGCGATTCTCGGCTGCTGAGTGCAAAACTGTCTTTCCATCGTTATTTTTCGAGTTAACATCTATCCCCTTTTCAACGAAGTATTTAACCGCTTTCAAAATACCTCGTTCTGCGGCAAAATGCAAGACCGTATTGCCATCGTCATCTTTTGCGTTGACATCTGCACCCTTTTCAACCAGATATTCAATTACTTCCAGCGTTCCCCATAATTTGGCGGCAAAATGCAAGGCTGTCTTTCCATCGTTATTTTTCGAGTTAATATCTACCCCCTTTTCTACGAAGTATTTAACCGTTTCCAGATCATGTTCTGCGGCAAAATGCAAGACTGTATTGCCATCGTCATCTTTTGCGTTGACATCTGCTCCCTTTTCTACGAAGTATTTAACCGTTTCCAGATCATGTTCTGCGGCAAAATGCAAGGCTGTCTTTCCATCGTTATTTTTTGAGTTGATATCAGCTCCCTTTTCAACCAAGTATTCAACTACTTCCAGCTTGCTATAACTGACGGCAGAATCCAAGACGCCCTTTGCTTTGACGTCTGCGCCCTGTTCAACAAGGTATTTTGCCACTTCCAGATCGCGGGTATATGCCAAGACAGTCTTTCCATCGTTATCTATTGAGTTGACATCAGCTCCCTTTTCAACCAGGTATTTAACTACTTCTAGCGGAAATAAACAGAAAGAATCAGCGGCAGAATGCAAGACTCCCTTTGCTTTGACGTCTGCCCCCTGTCCAACAAGGTATTGAACCACTTCCAGATTGCTGGTATAAGACAAGGCAGTCTTTCCATCGTTATCTTTTGCGTTGACGTCTGCTCCCTGTTCAACAAGATATTTAACCAGTTCCAGATTGTCGTTGCGTGCGGCAGAATCCAAGACTCCCTTTGCCTTGACATTGGCTCCCTTTTCAACAAGGTATTTAGCCACTTCCAGATCGCGGGTATAAGACAAGACAGTCTTTCCATCGTTATCTTTTGCGTTGACGTCTGCTCCCTGTTCAACAAGATATTTAACCAGGCTTAGATTATCACTAAAGGCAGTCCTTTGCAAAACTGAGAACCCGTTATTGTCCTTTAAATTGATATCTGCTCCCTGTTCAACAAGATATTTAACCAGGCTTAGATTATCACTAATGGCAGCGCTTAGCAAAACTGAGGACCCGTTATTGGTCTTTAAATTGATATCTGCTCCCTGTTCAACAAGGTATTGAACAAGTTCCAGAGAACCTTTATAAGAAGCAATATGCAAGGCGGTCTCTCCATCTTTATTGGTTTTGTTGATATCCGCACCCTGTTCAACAAGCCATTGAACAAGTTCCAGATTACCGCTAGAGGCGGCATCGGGCAAGACATCGCTTGGATTGATGTCAACGCCTTTTTCAACAAGGTATTTAACCACTTCCATATTGCCATTTGAGACAGCATAAAAGACGTCGCGTGATTCAAATTCAGTTCCATTTTCAATCAAGTATTTTACCATTTCAAGATTACCATTTACTGCAGCAGAAAGCGAGACATCATCTTCTTTGACGTCAACTCCCTTTTCAACCAGGAATTTAACCACTTCCAGATTGTCTTTTCTGACAGCAGAATACAAGGCTGTATTTCCATTGTCATTTTTTGCGTTAACGTCAGTTCCCTTTTCAACCAGATATTTAACCAGTTCCAGATTGCCGTTGCTTGCGGCAGAGTGCAAGGGAGTGTTTTCATCATTATCTTTTGTGTTAACGTCAGCTCCCTTTTCAACCAGATATTTAACCAGTTCCAGATTGCCGTTGCTTGCGGCAGAATGCAAGGGAGTGTTTTCATCATTATCTTTTGTGTTAACGTCAGCTCCCTTTTCAACCAAGAATTTAACCAGTTCCAGATTGTCTTTTCTGACAGCAGAATACAAGGCTGTATTTCCATTGTCATTTTTTGCGTTAACGTCAACTCCATTTTCAACCAGATATTTAACCAGTTCCAGATTGCCTTCGCTTGCGGCAGAGTATAAAACGCCCTTTTCTTTGACGTCGGCGCCCTTTTCAACCAGCAATTTAACTATTTCCAGATTACCTTTCCTGACGGCGGAATTTAAAACGTCTTCTGCATTGACGTCTGCTCCCTTTTCTATCAAATATTTAACCATTTCCAGATTATTGTTGGATGTTGCATAACTTAAAGGCGTTCCCCCAAATCCTTTTGCATTGACGTCAGCGCCATGTTCCACCAGCAATTTAATTATTTCCAAATCATTGTTACTTAAAGCATAATCTAAAGGCGTTCCCATCATGCTTTTAATATTGATATCAGCGCCATTTTCAACAAGGTATTTAGCAACATCCAGTTGACCTTTATTGACAGCAACATTCAAGACGTCGCTTGATTTGAATTCAGAACCCTTTTCAATCAAGTATTTAACCATTTCAAGATTCCCGTTGCTGGCGGCAGCATGTAAAGCTATCATTTCACAATTGGCTTTTGCATTGACGTCTGCGCCTTGTTCAACCAGCCACTGAACCAGTTTCAAATTATCGCTGTCAGCGGCATGGAACAAGACGGTATAACCCCACTTGTCTTTATCGTTGATGTCAGCGCCCTTTTTAATCAGCATTTTAACCCGGTTCAAATCTCCAATCCGCGCGGCATAGTGAATAATGGAACCTTGATTTTTATCGGAACGATAATTCAAATCGATTTTTCCTGTTTGGAACATCTCTTCAAAACGACCAACGCTGTCTTCGCCAAATCCTATGACAGCTCGCTCTTTCAACGCCTGTGATTCAGTATTCTCTGTTTTACCACAGCCGGTAAGACTGGCTATGATAATAAACAATACGCTCAAAATGGATTTACGAGTCATCGTAATACACTCCTTTTCAAATGCTGTGGGTTAACAAAATTTCATAAATGGATTTAAAGATTCTTATTCCTTATAGAGTTATTATCTGTTTTATTAAATTCTTTTCAAGGGGCTGGAAGGGAAGATTAGAAAAATATAGAAAAATTCTAAAGAACGCAACGTTTCGGAGGGTCGACGTCCTCGTCGACCGCAGGCGTCCTCGCCTGCCAATGGAACAATGCCCCGCCGTTCCCCTCTCTGACGAAGCCAGTAATCTTACTGGATCGTGGACGTAAGTCCACAGAAGAAGATCTCACGCGGAGGCGCGGAGATGCGGAGGATGTTCGCGAAGTTTTAAAAAACAAGGCGAGCCGGGAACGTCAGTTCCCGGGCTGCTTATTAAAACTGGTGGTATGGGGGAGCGCGAAGCGTCGCTCCTCACTCCTCACTTCTAATTCCTAACTCCGCTTACGCAGGAGCAAGACGATAACGCCAAGAATCAGCAGCGCCCAGGTCGCCGGTTCCGGAACGCCGGTTCCGGGATCCGCTCCAGCGGCGACGAGATACAAGCCGTCGGCTCTGCCTTCCAAGGTGAACAGCCCGTCGAAGTTGTCCTTCAGCCAGGAATCAAGCGGTCCAATCTGGAACCCGTCGTTGGCAACCAGCTGATACGCGCTGCCGGGTTCCGCCCACGCGTCTTGATCTGCGTTGAGGAAGGAGATTGCAATCGTAGATTCGCCAGCATTAAACGCGTTACCGTCGCTGATGAACAACTGGTCAAACACGCCTTCGCCTTCTTCATACGGTCCGAATTCAAACAGAGCCGTACCGCCAACGGTTACGTTTCCAGTAACGCTGAGCGTTCCAACGGAGTTGCCGGGCGAAAGAACGCCTTCAGGACCGATAATCATGTCGCCGGTATAATCGCCTTTGAAGTCCAGCTCGCCGGCGTTGACGGTAAACAGGGACGTTGCAAACGAGTCCGCATACCCTTCGTTGTCAATTTTCAAAACGCCGTTGCCGTTCTTAACAACTTTGCCAGCTCCGGAAACTGCGTTGGCGGATGTAATTGCAACCGTCTTTTCCGCGCCGTCGGCAACGTTGAATTCCAGCGTTCCGTTTTCGCCAATTTCGGTCGCGCCGGTTCCCAGCGTACCAGCGCCAGCGAGGACGATTTTTCCGCCTTCGATGGTTGTTCCGCCTTCGTATGTATTAGCTCCAGACAGCGTCAGCGTTCCGTCGGTGTTTTTAATCAGACGCATTTTATGATTAACTTTGTCTTTGCCGCCGATTACGCCAGCGAAATCGCCGTCGCCAACGGTCAGCGTCGCGTAGTTGGTTCCGTTAGAGTTGACAGACCCGGACGCGCGGACGACTGACCCTGAAACGCCGTTGAGCGTTCCAATAGTTAAAGAGCTAACTTTACTGCTGCTGCTTTGATGAATCAGTCCTAATGTTGCTCCGGACGCCAAACTAACCGTCGCGTTGGGAAGGCTGACGTCTGAGGCAGAGTCGCCGGAAATCGTGTATCCAATGTGCATCGACTGATTGGCGGCAACGGAAATCGTGCCGCTGTACGTCTGCGGGTCGCTGGACGCCAGGTCAAAGCGGCTTGTTTTTGTAACGGAAATCGGTCCAGAGCCAGTCAGGTTATTGACGTAGTGAAGACCGTAGTTTGGTCCGTCCAGCGTCAGTTGAGACGTTTCGGGAATATCCAAATCGCCAGCGCCGACACAGCCGTTGGTTGTCGTCAGTTTCAGGTTGACTTTATTGAGAATGAATTTTCCCGTATATCCAGCATAACCTCTGGACAATTCGACAGTAGCGGTAGACGCTCCGTTACCGAGTAACGTCAGATTGCCCGATCCTGTAATAACGGAATTGATTTGCAACGTTCGCCAGTCCCCATCGTCGATGTCAATTGTAGAATCGGTAACGACTGTCATATTCCCGCCAAGCGCATAGGAATTCTTTCCTTGACCGTGGTGCAGATACGCATTGTCCAGAATCAGGTCATTTACAGTCGCATTGGATTTGAAAATCATACGAGAGCCAGACGCCATAACCAGCGTAGCCGGGAACTCGGTTGTTGTAGTTTCAAACCAGTAATTCTTGTCCATGCCCGTTGGATCAGAACTGGAAATATAGCAGATGTCTCCAGCCGCTGGCGTTCCAGCAGAGCCGGTTTTGTCAATCCATTTACCGTCGGCTAACCAGGCGGCTCGACCGGCAGACCACGTATAATCAGCGGTATTCGGGGAAAACTCCTGCAGTTCCATGCCGTTAAACATGGTATAGGGTTTAGACGTTTTCTCTGCCAGCATGGAAACAGACGTGGTTGCAGGTTTGAAGGTTTGTTCAAAAGACCAGGTGGACGACGTTCCGAACGTTAGCGTGTGCGTATAGGAGAATATCTCGTCGCCGTTGGCGTCCGTCATTGTCCAAACGCCTCCGCACTGATCCTGAGTGGGGTCATACGAATAAACCTTCATGCGGTAAATCGCGTTTTCGGTTAAATTGTCAAGCGACACCGTAAAGGGAGTTTTACTTCCGGAAAAGACGAAGTCGTTGTACAAGTTCATGTCTACTGCCGAGTTCTCGATTTTTCTCGTTCTGGAATTAAGAGCGTTTTCAGAAGTAACCGTCAGCTTAACGCCAGACGGCGCGGTGGCGGTGGCGGTGTTGGACGTATTCGTGTTGTCAACAAAAAGCTCTGTTGCGCGCGGCGAAATGATTCGAGTTTGCGTTCCGTCTTTGTGGTTGGAGTTGACGTCAAAATAGGTGTATCCCGACGCCGGATCGTACGCTTCAGAAAGTTCAATGCCGTTGAGGAAAACAAAGCGGTCTGTAGCAAGACCCGTCAAAACAGCCGTATTGGCTTCAGCTGTAAACGTGTACGCCAAATATGTAGCAGAGTCTGTCGTTTTGTAGCTGGCAGCAGATATAGTATTGGTTTGGACGCCAATTTGAGTTGTCGTTTCGCCCTGCGTTATATTCCATGTAGCAGACGTGCCGCTGTTGGAAGTAATGTCTTGAGAATAAATCTTAAGCGAGTACTCTTTTCCAACAGTCAAGCCGTTAAGAGTAACCGTAATAGGTTCGTTAGTTGTTTGTTCAAAGATAAAGTCGTTTGTCAACGCATCGCCCTTGGAAGATTCGCGATCTCTGTTTTTAGTTGTGGAAACGCGATCGACCGTTACTGAAACGTCTGGACTAATAGTAACCGTGCTGGAAAGCGTATCGTTGACAAAGTTCATTGTGTTATAGCCCGGAAGCGTTCCAGAGGGATTCTTCCCATTGCTATTATTGTACCCGTTTACGTCTACCTTGACAAACGGAACGTAGTCGGCAAACGCGGAAACGGTCAACGCTGTAACAACCAACGCCGCAAAAAAACGGGAAAGAAATACAACAGGTTTATTCATGGTTTTGACTTTATGTATATAAAAAGGGTGTTGAATCTATATATTGTCTATTTTCACTCTTTCTATATTATAACATAGAATTCCCAGTTTTCAATCAAAAATTTTCCATTTTGACCAAAAATTTACAAAAATAATCAAAAAAGACAATTTTGGAGGGAGTGCGTAGTGCGTAGTGCGTAGTGCGTAGTGCGTAGTGCATAGTGCGTAGTGCGTAGTGCGTAGTGCATAGTGCATAGTGCATAGTGCGTAGTGCATAGTGAGGGGAGCGCTTGCGTCCTAAGCACTAAGCACTAAGTACTAGACACTAAATACTAAGCGCTAAGCGCTAAGTACTTCCTACGTCAGATCCGCCGTCATGCAGCAGTTGCCCGGCTGGGTGTGAGCGGGTTTGTCCCAGGCGTCTAAAATGAACGCGATGTCGTTGTCCCAGCGCCAGCCCAAAAGAGAATAAAAGGCGTCGAGCGAGTGCGGAGCGTGCAAGATGGCTATTGGATACCCGGCGTCAATCGCCTGCATCATAGCCGCGGTGAGAATTTCCATGCCGTATCGATGGCGGCGGTACGATTCAGCAACGCTGACCCCCTGAATGCCGGCGCCGACTTGCGCCTGCGCCAGTACGGCGGGATCGGTTGGGAACCGCCCGTCGGGGCATTGGTCTTTGGTGAGATATCGGCGTTTAACGATAGCGGTATGGGCGATAAGAAGCCCGTTGACCCGTCCGATAACGGTATATTCCGGCTTCTGACCGTACCAGGTTCTGGTGCGGTCGTTAATCGCCTGTCGCCAGGAAAAACAGTCGTACAGATGCTGACCGATTTCCTGGCTCAATTCAGGCTCGATTGCCGATTCCTCGTAAACTTCGATTGCTAAGTCAGGTCTAGCCATTGACCAATTCTTTGAACAGTTTAATCAGCTTCCAGGTAACGTCGCCCGGCTTGCCAGTTCCGATGGGACGCATGTCCAGCTTGACAACCGGGATAAGTTCCGCGGCGGAACCGGTCAGGAAGCACTCGTCAGCCGAGTAGATGTCGTGTCGGGTAAACGCGGTTTCCTGAACTTCGATACCGGCTTTTTTCGCCAGTTCGATAACAGTTTGACGCGTAATTCCGCCCAAAATTCCCGCAACCAGCGGCGGGGTCATCAAAACGCCGTCTTTGACGATGAAGATGTTGTCGCCGGTGCATTCGGCAACTTCTCCGTTTTGATTGAGCAGCAGAGCTTCGTCGCAGCCAGCCTGAATGCCCTCAATTTTCGCCATGATGTTGTTGAGGTAGTTGAGCGACTTGACGCGCGGGCTGAGCATGGCGGGAGAAGTGCGAATCGTTGCCGCCGTTACCATTTCCAGACCGTTCTGATACAGTTCGTCCGGATACAGAGCGATGGAGTCTGTAATGATGATAACGCTGGGATTGGAGCACTTGCGGGGGTCAAGCCCAAGCGTTCCGCTGCCGCGGGTAACGACCAGGCGGATGTACCCGTTTTGAATCTGGTTCAGGGCGAGGGTGTCGTTGGTCGCCTTGCACATCTCTTCCTGAGTCATGGGGATGTCAATCCAGACGGATCGGGCGGACTCGTAAAGACGCTTGATGTGGTCTTCCAGCCGAAAGACTTTCCCGTTGTATGAGCGCATTCCTTCGAAAACGCCGTCGCCGTACAGCAGACCGTGATCGAACACGCTGACTACGGCTTTATCTTTGTCGTAATACTTTCCGTTGACGTAAACTTGTAACATGGCTTTATCCTTCAATAAAAACAAACCGAAACTCGGATTTAACTTACGATTGATTATAATTTATTGTATCCATTTGAGGAGAAAAGAAAAGCCCCCCCGGATAATTCGTAATTCGGAATTCGTAATGCGTAATTACGCTTCGCGGAGAGCGCTTTGCGGCGGAAGCTTCCAAAAATCTCGAGAATGCGGAAAGCCCCTCCGTCCCGCTGGTTCGCGGACGTCTTCGTCCGCCGAAACCTCTCTGACCTGCCCACGCGCTGCGACGCAGCCGATAACCTTTTCGGGTCGCGGACGAAGTCCGCAAAACTTGAAAAAACTTTCGGTCGCCAGCAAGCTGGCTCCCTATTGTAGAAGTTTTTTCAAGTTTAATTAAGAGGGGAAAACCTTTTTTGAAAAAAAGGCTCTTCCCCTCAAACTCCCCTTTCCAAAAAACTTTAGTAAGGGAAGAAAATTAGGTAGGAACGACAATTAACCAATCGGCGAAAATCCGTGTTTTCCCGGGGGCTTACGCACCCCGGCTCGCCAAAATCCGTGTACGGACTGCGCTACGATAATGCAAGCGACCAACGGGAGCGGTTATAATACGTCTCGCGCGGAAGCGCGGATTGGGAGCGGCGCCACGCCGCCTTGACGTCTATAGATATAAATGCTATACTATTTCTATCCATGAATATTTATCCGCTGGGCGGTTCTCTGACGTATCCGATTTTAATCGCGTCCGTATTGTTCGGGCTGCTGATCTGGGGGACGCTTTGCGATAAAAAGCTGTCGGGGGCGAAAAAGTGGATTCTCTTTTCGCTCCGGGCGGTTACGATTCTGCTGTTGTTCTGGATTCTGCTGCGTCCGTCGGCTGTTACAACGACAATCGCTCGGGACGCGTCGTCCGTTATCGTTCTTCTGGACGAAACCCGCTCGATGAGCGTTCCAGACGCCAACGATGCGAAACAGTCTCGATTCGACGCGGCGAAAGCCGTTCTGACGTCCAATCAGGACGCGGTCAACAGTCTCAAAAATGAGCTTGACTTGAAGGTCTACTCTTTCGATTCCGGAATCCGACCTGTTACATCGCCAGACGGGAAGACGCTGGCGTTTTCTGACCAGCCGATGGGCGAGCAAACCGCGCTGGGAAAAGTCCTCGACGACCTGATTCGTCAGGAGGCGGGCAAGCGAATTTTGGGCGTCTTTCTCCTAACCGACGGCGCTCAGCGTCTGCCGGCGCAAAATGCGTCTCAGGAATTGGCGACTCTTCCGCAGACGGCGGCGCAGACGTACAAGCGGCTGGGAATTCCGATTTATCCGCTGTGTTTCGGTCAGCCGGTGGGAAATGCTAAAATCAAAGACGTGTCGATTGTAAACCTGAACGTCCCGCCGCGCGTGTTCCTGAAAAGCGCCGCTCAGATTGAAGCGCAGATTCGCGTCGACGGGCTGACAAACGTCGACATTCCCGTTCGGCTTCTGTTTGAAACGTCGCCGGGCAAGATGGAAGAAATCGCTCAAACGGTTGTCCGCGCCGAGACGTCCGGGCAGGTCTTGCCGGTTTCGTTCGTCTACGAGCCGAAATCCAACGGCGAGTTCAAAGTCGCTGTTGACGTTCCTGCTGTTACAGACGAGCAGAGCAAAGCCAACAACTCCATGGACGGCTTTATTCAGGTCGTCGACGGGGGCTTGAAAATCCTGTATATTGAAGGCGCGATTCGACCGGAACAGAAGTTTATCTGCCGCGCGTTTGAAGATTCCCCCTACGCTCAAACGGACGTGATTCGCATCAATCGGCTGGGAACCAACGCGGATACGCTGCTGGAAACGCTCGAAAAAGGCGAGTACGACGTTATTATTCTCGGCGACGTCCACGCCTCGGTTCTTCCGGAAGACGTCCAAAACAAAATCGTGGAGCTGGTTCGAGCGGGAACGGGTCTGTTTTTAATGGGCGGGTTCAACGCCTACGGGCCGGGCGGATACGCCCTGGCGCCGCTCAACGCCGTTATTCCCGTTGTCATGGACAAGTTTGAACGTCAAAACCCAACCGACGCGCCCGCCTCGGATTTGCATATCGATAAACCGATTCGCATGACGCTGACAGGACAGGGGAAAATCAGCCCGATTTTAGCGCTGCGCGACTCCAACCCGCTGGGCGTCTGGAAACAGCTTCCCGCTCTGGACGGCGCAAATAAATGGCTCGACGTCAAGCCGGGCGCCGACGTTTTGGCGACAAGCGACGGCAAAGACCCCGCCCCGATTCTCGTTTCGACGCAAGTCGGGAAAGGGCGCGTTCTGGCGTTCGCCGCCGACTCCACCTGGCGATGGCCGTTAGCGGGATTCGGCGCGGAACATCAGCGATTTTGGGTGCAGTCCGTCTTCTGGCTGGCGCAAAAAGACAAGGTCAAAGACGCCCGCGTTGAAATCAAAGTCGATAAACAGCGCGTTCCCTGCGGCGGGGAGTTCGTCTTTACAGCAAACGCGTTCGACTCCGACGGCGCGCCGTTGGAACCGTCGTGCTTTAAGATTCTGGTGAAAAAGCCGGACGGCAAAAAAGTCCCCGTTCCCGTTGTGAAAAACGGCGACCAGATCGAGGGAATTTTCAAAGACCTCGACCTGCCGGGCGACTATCAGTACGCCGCCGTCGCCGTTCAAAACGACGAAAATCTCGGCATGGTTCAAGGGCGAGTTCAGGCGTTCAAACAGGACGTTGAGCTGGACGATCCCGCCGCCGACCCGGAAACGCTCAAACAGATTGCCGCTCTGACTGCCGGGCAACTGCTTGCTCCCGACCAGCTTCCGGACGAACTGAGCAAGATGGCGCAGATGGCGAAGACGCTGGAAATCCGAACGGAATCGCCGCATTCCCTTTGGGATTCGTTCTGGATTCTGCTGCTGTTTCTTCAATTTATGAGCATCGAATGGGGCTTGAGAAAGCTCTGGACAAACGTCTGAGTTAATTCGGAATGCGGAATTCGTAATGTGTAATTACGGCGGCGAGGCGCCGCTCCCAGTCCGCGCTGCCGCGCGTTTGCCAAAAACCGCTCCCGTTGGTCGCTTTGTGTTTTCGTAGCGCAGTCCGCACACGGATTTTACTGATTAAACGGATATTCTCCGATTGGTTAAATTTAGCCCCATTTTTTCTGATATTGTTCTTAGCATTTAATAAGACTTTAATATTTAATAAATCGACGTCAGAACATAGAAAAAATAATCGGCGCTAATCCGTCCAATCCGTGGAATCCGTGTGGGACTTAATAGCCCCTCAAAAAAAATCTGGTTCGTAGCCGAAAACAAAAAACCTCGCGTGAAATCAGCGCGAGGTTATGAGTTTATACGACGGAATATTGCTATAAAGCAATTACTCTAGCAAGAGGCTTTGGCGTCTTTCTTTTCTGCACAGCAATTGCAGCCAGACTTTTGAACTTCAAAAGTGCGACGTTCCTTGAATTCCTCTTTTTTACCCTTGTTCCAGTTGGAAACCGGACGAAAATAGCCGCAAACTCTCGAATAAACTTCAGTCTTTTCACCGCAAACCGACATTGCACTCTCCTTAAAAAAATGGGAAAAATTTTATAGCTCTAAAACCGCTCAACCTTGGCGGAAGTGAACCTGAATTTGACCTCCAGAACGTCAGCCGCAGCTTTCGTTCTTTTGGAATCCGTTCCAATAACGATTCTATTATACCACAATATTTTGGCGCTGTCAATAAAAGACTGCACAATATCTTGTATTTTTCTCGAAAAAAGTTCCGATTTTTCCAATTAGATAAAATAGAGGAAATAGGGAATGGGGAGTAGGGAATAGATGAAAGGCGGTATCGGAGCAACCAACGGGAG
>JAFZAL010000063.1 GCA_017557195.1 Thermoguttaceae bacterium
ATGAAAAAATTACGGACTATGCAGAATTCTACTAATACTCACTAAAAAACGCTCATTGATCTCTATTCCTCCCCCTTGTTTTTTCTCAAATGGGGGTTATAATTTAAAAATGATTTTGAGAAACTTTATCAAAAAGTTCAAAATAGTCAGTTTTTATAATTGGAAGACGTTTCGGTACATAATTCCAATAATCGTTTTGACCCCCTAATTTTACAAGGAGTTAGATTATGGCTAAATTTGTATGCCCCGTTTGCGGTTACGTTTACGAAGGCGACGAAGCTCCGGAAAAATGCCCGCAGTGCGGCGTTCCCGGCAGCAAATTCATCAAGAAGGAAGAAGCCTCCACTGGCGCCAGCTATGCAACCGTTCACTCAATCGGCGATGGCAAAGTTGACGATAAGGAAATCATGGACGGTCTTCACGCCAATTTCGCCGGCGAATGCACCGAAGTCGGAATGTATCTGGCGATGAGCCGTCAGGCGGAACGCGAAGGATACCCGGAAATCGCCGACGCCTTCAAACGTTACGCTTTTGAAGAAGCGGAACACGCCGCCAAGTTCGCTGAATTGTTGGGCGAAGTCCTCGTTCCCTGCACGAAGACGAACCTTCAAATGCGCGCCGATGCGGAAGCTGGCGCCTGCGCTGGCAAGTTCGAATTGGCTAAACGCGCCAAGCAGCTCGGATTCGACGCCATTCACGACACCGTTCACGAAATGGCAAAGGACGAGGCTCGTCACGGAGCCGGATTCGCCGGATTGCTCAAGCGATTCTTCGAAAAATAATCGGCGATTTCACCTTGAGATGATTCATTCAGACGCTGTTACAACGACAGCGTCTTTTTTGAGGAATTTGAAAAAAACATCTATTTCGTTGTTATCCAATAATTGCTATCTCTTGATTATTTTTGAATTCTGTATATACTTGTAATAAATTGTGAACGTAACACGGTCGCGTATTTAACGGGTTATTCGCAAGCCCCTGTTTTTAGTCGCTATTTTATAAATGAACCACCGCATTATTATCCGAACGAAAGACGATTTGAATCTAAACAAAATTCTGAGATATATTGCAAAGGAATATCCGAATGTTATCGTCAAAGATGATTTCTCGGAGGTTTCTTTCATAAATGCAGGCTGTTCATCTCGTCCAATTCAAATATTGAAAATCGACGATGGATATGAAGTCAGCCTTCCAACGCTTTCTTCGGAATATGATTTCTATTTGGTCGAATACGTTGTAAGGCTTCTTTGTGAAATGGCGGATGTCGACGGCTATGACGTTTTGGGAGAGAAAGTTGAAGATTGCGACGATTTTTTTATTCCTCAAAATTTTGAACTCAGACGCGAGGACGACGTCCGTTTTATAAAAGACGCTCTTAAAACGTCGGGATCGTTTATAGAACTTCCATGCGATTTATGCAATATATTTGTAGGATTTGATTTTCTGCGTCGAGCGGGCGTTAGCGTTACATCGGACGATGAGCGCTTTCATGACCGTCTGACTGCCGCCATGGCGCAAGTTCTCGTTATGTTGATGATTAGAAGTCACAATGACGATGATATGGAAATCCACAGCAATAACAATCCTGATCAAAGCATGAGCCTTTCCTGTTATCGTTATCCGGACGACAACAATATCGATTATCTGGCTTTTGGAGAATTGCTGACGCTGGAAGACGCGCGTTCAAAAAGCCATGTGGAAATTCTTTATAACGATTTCAAAAAAATCGTTCCTGACGGCTGGACTTTAATTGACGAAGTTCAGTACAAAGTTGTCCCGTTTACAGATCAGTCATGGGACGCGCTTTTCAACAAGGCAAAAGTATTTCAATGGGACGGTTCTTTTGAAAAAAAGACGCAAAATGATAAAACGACTTCTGAATCCAATTCAATGTTTGACCAACCCTCCGAGCTTGTTGGTTCTTCCTTTGGGTACGATTACCACGATGGTTCGCATCAGGATTTCGGGTATTCAAAAGAAGACGTTGATCTGTTGCTGGAGTTCGGCAAGGCGATTGAATCCGGAACGTCTGATTATTACAATCAGGCGTTTCTGGAATGCGACTTGGGCATTTTGTATGAAAAGGGAATTGGCGTTGAACAGGACTGTCATAAAGCGGTTTACTGGTATGAAAAGTCTGCGGCTGACGGAGACGAGTACGCACGGTGCAATCTGGCAGACATTCTTCGCAAGGGAACGGGCGGCGTTGAAAAAGACTGGAAACGGGCGGTTGAAATTTATAAAACCGTCTTACATCCGTACGGACCGTTTCGCGTGGGATACATGTACGAACACGGCATGGGCGTCGAAAAAGACATGAATAAGGCGATTGAATGGTATAAAAAAGGACATCTCCATTTTCTTGCCGCCAAACGTTTGAGAGAGTTAGGTATTGATCCTGAAAAAGACTAGCGCGCATACAGAGCGTTTCTATATGCGCGCAATGCGTTACGTCAGCGTTAGACGTTGCGTTTATTCGTCTTCTCGAACGGAGAATTCCAGTTTCCATTTATCGGGCGAGTTGACGGACTGGCACCACAGTTCGAACATGCCCAGTTCTGTTACAACGGAATGGAACTGAATCGGGACGTAGTCGGAATCGTCGGCGTCCGTTGCCGGGGCGAGGGTTGTTTCCAGCGAGTCCGTTTCTTCCAGCTCGTCCGGCGACCAGCGGGTCAAAAGCGTGCCTGGCTTATCGTCTTTGCGGGTTGAGGAACTGAAAATCCGGAACTTCTCGGGCTGTCCGACAGCCAAGCCGATTTCCATCGTCGTAGACGGGACGTCTGTTTCCGTTCCTTCTTCCATGCCCATCGGGGCGACGCACAGCGCGTTCATCGGACGCGGCATTCCGGGAATCGCCAGTCCTGCAGTCTCAATCCCGACGTAGTATGAACGACCGGTTCCGCCTTTGATTCGGATTCCGCCGTTGTTTTTCGCCCAGGCGTAATACGCAGCGCCAAGTGCGACGGAGTTGTCCAGGTCGCTTTGCGCTTCGAGCAGGCTGAACGCTGTCTCTGCATTCTCCGGCGCCCAGGATGCGATGGTGTCGAACATCCGGTTTTTCAAAACGTTGGACTTGAACACGCCGCCGTTAAACAGAACGTACGTCGGGAACCGTCCGTCTGAGAGATGGTCTTGCAGAAACGCGCTCAAATGGCGCGTAACCGCCGCGTCGGATTCGTACGGCAAGCCCAGCTGACGGAACCCGCTGAGGCGATTTCGCTGCGGTCTGTCGGTTGAAGCGCAGACAGGGAAAAAGCCTTCCTGAAGCAGGTTGAGGATTTCGTCTTTTGTAACCTCAACAGAGACGTTTGACGCCAGCAGCTTTCTTCCCCGCCCGGCGATGGCAATCGTATGGGATTTCGGCGCGTTGTCCGACAGAAGCCGTTCTTTGGCGTTTCGAGCCGCGTGCTGAAGCGCGGCGTTCTGCCATGGATCGAGCGTAACGCCTTTTTCTGCAAACTTTTGCGAGGCGAAATACGCAGTCGCCAAGTCCATGTTATCGCCGCCGACCAACAGATGATTTCCGACAGCCAGGCGGTTGAGATACAACTCGCCGTCTTCCTGTTCAACGTTGACCAGAGAGAAGTCCGACGTTCCGCCGCCGACGTCGCAAACCAGCAGGACGTCGTTCTCTTTGAGCTGTTTGCGCCACTTGTCGCCCGTCTTTGCCAGCCAGGCGTAAACAGCCGCTTGCGGTTCTTCCAGTAGAGTGAAGTTCTCCGGCAGTCCCGCCGCCAAAGCCGCTTCCCGGGTCAGTTCTCGAGCGGCGGCGTCAAACGAGGCGGGAACGGTCAGAACAACCGTCTGCTCGGACAGCGGCGCTTCCGGATGAGCGTAATTCCAGGCGGAAGCCATGTGCTCCAGGTACCGTCTGGACGCCTCAACTGGGGAAATCTTGTCAATCTGCTCGTCTGGAGATTGCCCGTCGTTAAACGGAAGGAGCGCATCGTGTCGGTCAACCCGATTATAGCAAAGCCACGACTTCGCCTTGTCGACAACCCGATGGGGCTGGGAATCCGACAGACGCGTCGCCCAATATCCGACGGCGTAATTCCGGTCTTTCGCCCACGGAAGGCAGTAAACGTCCGACGGTTCCGCCGCCAGGTAGACAAACGACGGCAGCGACGTCCGCCCTTCAATCGTCGAGGCGTCAACAAGCTGGTCAATGGCAAACAATTTCAGTTCAGGCGACTCGTCTGACTGTTCCGTATACGCCAACACGCAGTTGGTCGTTCCAAGGTCAATTCCTATATAATACATGGTTTGAAGTAAGTTGTAAGATTTTGTTAGTTGACAGCC
Organism: Thermoguttaceae bacterium; assembly: GCA_017557195.1. Classification (GTDB taxonomy): domain Bacteria; phylum Planctomycetota; class Planctomycetia; order Pirellulales; family Thermoguttaceae; genus RUG11551. The sequence goes on from JAFZAL010000063.1 coordinate 4,303, forward strand.
GCTGACTGTTAGCCAAGGGCTGGAAGCTAAAAGCTGATACCTTATTATATCGTGAATCCAAATATCGGGAAGGACGGCGGCGGGAAATCTTTATTAATTCTGACAATAACGGCGTTTAGACGTTTGATAGCGCCTGACTGTAAAAAATTTTAAAAAAATTCTTTTTTTCCGTTATATGTAAGGAATATTTTTACTCGTTTATGCGTCTTATAGTAAGGCAAACTTTTTAGGGCAAATAATCATTAAGCTGAGAAAACAAATTTTAAAATATTTTTTGTTCAAAATTTCTCTGTAAGTCTAATCATATTAACTGCTTACGAATTGTCTCGTCAAGGGAAATTTTAAAAAAATCAAAAATTTTTACTACAAAAACAAAAATGTAAGCTAGGTTGTATAGGCAAGATGTATCAATTAGATAATCTTTGCCGACAGTCCAGCGATTCAATTCAACTTGAATGGAGGGCAAATAGAGTTGAGTTAATTGGTTCGTGGGAGAATAATGCCAAAGCGAACTGACAAATAAGGAACATATTTATTTCGTTCAAAGGGGTAAATTCGTGCATAAAGAAATTGAGTCATCGGAATTAATTGGGCGCAGCGTATATTCCATTGACGACCAGGATTACAACGCCGATAATGAAGAGGGACGACAGGGCGCCTGCTCATGCCGACCTGACGGGGCGTATTCCATTGGAGGGGATAATCCGTACGATTCCATGGAGGTGGACGCGGATCTGCCGTATGATTTTGAGGCAGTTGATTCAGAAGAGTTTACCGCTGATCAACTTAAGAAGACGCAGCAGTTTGAAAAGGATGTCGAAATTTTAACAGACGACCAGATAGACGATCCGATTCGTATCTATTTAACCCAAATGGGCGAAGAGCCTATGCTTACCCGCGATCAGGAAATTCGGGTTGCAAAACTGGTCGAACGCCGTCGAAGCCGATATTTTTGCTATTTGATGTCGAACGATTATCTTCTTCGCAAGGCGATGGAAATTCTCGAAGCGGTCAACAGCGGGGAATTGCGCCTGGACAGAACTCTGGAAGTATCTGTAACCAATGCTGAGACAAAATCGCGATACGTCAATATTCTGGAACCGAATCTGATAACGCTTCGCAGTTTAGTTCAGAGATCTACAGATTACTTTAAGATTGCTTTTAACAGGTCGTATTCTTCCAAACGCCGCCATGACGCATGGAGAAAAATGGTGTTCGTTCGATTTAAGGCGGCGCGATTGATTGAAGAAACGGGCTTGAGAATGGAACGTCTGGAAGACGTCATTCGACAGTTTCGGGAAATAGCCGATAAAATGGATTATCTTCAAAAACAGATACAGCTTTGTCAAAACAACCCGAAAAAAGAGCTGTTTCAGAAAAGCCTGCGAGAAGAACTTCAATATTTTATCGAACAGACGCATGAAAGCCCGATTACCATGGCGCGGCGAGTTAAAAAGATTCGACAGTATGAAGAACTCTACGATCAGGCAAAACGCCGCCTGTCGTCTGGGAACTTGCGTCTGGTGGTTTCGATTGCCAAAAAATTCCGGAATCGCGGCGTGAGCTTCCTCGATTTAATTCAGGAAGGCAACACCGGTTTAATTCGCGCTGTAGAAAAGTTTGAATCGAATCGCGGATACAAGTTTTCAACCTACGCAACGTGGTGGATTCGTCAAGCGGTTATGCGCGCCACGACAGATTATGGTCACGCCATTCGCATTCCCATTCACATGATAGACGCTATTCGCCGGGTTCGATCTGCCAGACATGAATTGCAGATGGAACATTACATCGATCCCACGGTTGAAGAGACTGCCAACCGCGCCGGGCTTGATCCCAAATTAACGTACAATATTATTCAAATGTGCCGAACGCCGCTGTCGCTTGATCAGCCGGTTGGCGATAATGAAGACACGTATTTCGGCGAGTATCTTTCAGACAGTCACTCTGAAGACCCGCTTGAATCCATCAATACCAATACGCTTCGAGAACGAATTAACGCGGCTCTGAAGAGTTTGACGTATCGAGAGCGGGAAATTATCCGTCTGCGTTATGGCCTCTTGGACGGCAACGCCTATACGCTGGAAGAAGTCGGAAAGATTTTCGATGTTACTCGAGAGCGCGTCCGTCAGATTGAAGCCAAAGCCGTTCGCAAATTACAGCGTCCGGAACGCTGCCGACAGCTTTCGCCTTTTGTTCAGCGCGGGGACGAAGACCCTGTTGAAGTTCTCAAAAAACGAAAGAATCGAAAACGGAAGATCACGAAGGAGACGACGACTCCCGAACCCGCAGTCTAAGCGGACGTGATCATTCTGGGGAGCGGACATTGTCCGCGATAAATAGGCGGGTAATACCCGCCCCCCGTAAGCATAACCGTTACTCTGATACTGCCTTATTCTTCTCGAATCTGGAACGAAAACCGACCGTCCGGAGCGGCGTCGCCGTACTTGTAGAAGTCCAGAATATCGGGCGGCAGTGACTTCGCATCCTCGTTTTCCGGTCTAAATCCGTTGTCAACCCATTTAAATTTGAGCATAATTGGCTTGTTTGAAGTCAATCCCAACGCAGAACGCTCGATTCTCAATTCCAGACGTTTTCCGGAAATGCGGTAGTCGACGTCAGCAGCGCGTTTCCAGTCCCAGCCGCCGGAAGATTTCTCCAGAACGGCTTTCTCTCCCGGAGACTTCCGATTGACCAGGTACTCAAACCCGTACCAGGAAGGCGCGTTGGAATCGTCTGTTACAGAAATATACAGCTGCATCCAGTTGCGGTCAGAGCAGAGCGTCAGAGCGTCGCGCGTTTCAACCATAAAATAGATGTACTTGTCGTCGCGAGCGACCTTTGAAAGAACGATGTCGTTGCGTCCAGAATTGTCCGTATAGACAACGCCGCCGCAGCCCTCGGCATTACGGTCGACGGTATCTCCGCGATAATCGCGAAACGCCGGCTCGACTGATTTCCATGGGTCAGACGAGGCGTCCGACTTGGAATCAAACGGAATTGTAACAGACTTTCCGAACTTCGGAACGGGACGGACGCCTTTGAACTGTCGGACTTTGGCGACCAGTTGATTGTAGTAGCTGTCGCGCAGCTCGCCATCGCACGGTTCCACATCCCGGCTGAATCGCTGGTCGTACTCGTCCGGATAGGCGTTGACTTGTCCTTCCCAGGACGGAAGACGCCACGCAATCCATTCGTTCCAGCCAGTAACGAACACAAATTGAGGGTCAAGCTGATACGCTCTTGACCATTGCTGTTCGAAGTTCAGCCCGTATTTGAAGGCGTCCGGGCGAGGGTCTTGTTCTTTTCCGACTTGCCAGGCTCTGCCGAAGACGTCGCGGTCGTTCATCGACGCCAGTCCGGAACTGCCGTCACGTTTATTCTCGGAATGGTTTTGAGCTACGCCGACGCAAACCATGTCGAACGTTCCGTCAGCTCGCTTACCGTATCCGTTTTGAGGATAGACTTCCAGCCACGACCAGTTGTCCGGCCGCTGCGGTCCACACGTATATCCCGGCTGACCCGGGCGAAACGCGAAAAAGCGGCGAATCGCTTCCCATTCCTCTTTTTCCTCGCCAGACGTCTCGGCAATCTTTTGGTCAACGGAGTCTGGAATGCCGTAGATCAGCGGTTTCCCCTGCCAGTAAAACCAAAGCTCTTGATACTTCCCGTCCCGATAGATGTCACGGTACAGCTGACGCAGATCAACGGCGTTATAGTTTTGATCCCAAAAGGGGAGCATAAACGCGATTTTTGGCGTGTTGACGCCGTCTTTGCGCGCTTGCGACCACGTTTCCAGCAGCGCCCACGTTGAATCCATCCAGGTTCGAGTTCCGTTTGTACAGTCAAAAATGGCGACGTCAATTTGAGCGTTGGCAAGCGCTTGAGCGTGCTTTCTCAAAACCCACTTGTCCGTCGTTATGTAGTAGTCCAACAGCGGCTTGTCCCAATGATGAGGACGCCGCATTTCTCCCCAGGCGGGATCGTCCGGGCGGTCTTCTATACCCGGGTTGTCACGAATGATTTGAGTGTTGTTGTAAACGCGAGGAAAATTGACATGCTCGTTTTCGTGCCACGTCCAGTAAAAAATCCCGACCTGTTTTTCCGGTCGAACTGGACCGACAGCTGACTGGTCTGGAAGCGTTCTGCCCAAATCGTCCGTTGCGGCGAAAACGTCCGGCTGAACGTCGTATTTCACAACAGGGTCGTCGGAGTTGAGTTTCGGCTCAGGCGGACAGGTTGCCGGCAGCGCGGCGCGTTTGTAATTTTCCCACGTTCCCCGAAAAGGAAACGACAAAAGACGTTGATACGACCAGCAGATTTGAACTGTCTGCGCCATAGGCTTGCCGTTAAAGAAACACTGCACGTTGCAGGGATTCTGCTCGTGCGTCCAGACGCCAACCATCTCTGTTGCGGAATCGAGAACCAGCAGATACTCGCCTGCCGGCAGCGGGGATTCAGACGAAGCCCGCAGTCCTAAAAGCGCGTTGTCACGGAAATTGACAAACGTCTGACGAAGAATCGGCTCGGCCTTTTCCGTTTTTTCGAACGTTTCCGTCCAGCGAAACAGCGACAGACGCAGATTCCCGACGTTATTGGAATAACTCGGACAGCTAACGACTACCGACAAAAACGGCTCGGACGTTTTAAATCGCGTCGCGACCGAATCCTGCTCCGTAATTTTGAGCGCCTGATGCGGTTCGCCAAAAAACGGGGCGAATTCATAAATCTCCGCCTCGTAAACCGGGTCGGCGGAGTTCCCGGAAGCGTTCCCTGTCTCCGCAAGAGCGGGAACCGTAAATGACAACGTTATGGACAGAGCGATAATCAATTGTTTCATGACTGCATCCTTTGTTCAATCAGGGCGGGAATCCAATACAGACGTCAAGTCGGTCATACGCTTTAAGGATGAACGCCTGACGACTTGAGCTTGACAATAATTGTACCCGCTTTCAAATTGAATTGCAAGAGACGGGGGGCGGGGAATTTACAGG
>JAFZAL010000064.1 GCA_017557195.1 Thermoguttaceae bacterium
GGAAGTCGGGGAACGTACAAGATTACAGGCGTCCATAATGATTAACATGCGTCGACTGCGGTTTAATCCCGCGGTTCGTTCTTTAGTTCAGGAATACTCGCTGGATTCCAGCAAAATGATTCTCCCGCTGTTCGTTCGAGAGGGATCGGGAATTAAACAGGAAATCGGCTCCATGCCGGGTCAGTTCCAGATGTCGCTGGACGTGTTCAAAGAGAAAATTCGTCAGCTGTCGGATTTGAATATCGGCGGCGTGATTCTCTTTGGAATTCCAGACGTCAAAGACGAGGTTGGGTCAGACGCAATGTCGGACTGTGGCATCATTCCCCGCGCCATTGAATCGGCGAAGTCGGTCAACGACAAAATGCTCATTGTAACAGACGTCTGCTTTTGCGAGTACACGTCGCACGGGCATTGCGGCTGTATTGGAGACGTCGGCGGGCGGAAAGAGGTCGACAACGATAAGACGCTTGACATGATTGCTCGTCAGACGCTGGCGCACGCTCGCGCCGGCGCAGATATGGTTGCCCCGTCCGGCATGATGGACGGCATGATCGGAACGATGAGAACCGCCTTGGACGCGTCCGGGTTTGCTCATTTGCCAATTATGTCCTATTCCGCCAAGTACGCCAGCGCGTTCTACGGTCCGTTCCGAGAGGCGGCGGAATCCGCTCCGAAGTTCGGCGACAGACGCTCTTATCAGATGGATATAAAAGCCGGAATCGGTCAGGCGATGAGAGAAATTCAGCTCGACATCGACGAAGGCGCGGACATCGTCATGGTCAAGCCGGCGTTGGCGTATCTGGACGTTATCCGGCTGGCAAAAGAACGCTTCCCCGACCTGCCGCTGGCGGCGTACAACGTTTCCGGGGAATACTCGATGGTTAAGGCGGCGGCTCAGCTGGGCTGGATTGACGAACGACGTATTGTAGAAGAGTCGTTGATCGCTATCGCCCGCGCCGGGGCGTCAATTGTTATCACGTACTGGGCGGAAGACGTCGCTCGATGGGAGAAATAAAAATGCCAAAGACTGTTATACTCGTTTCAATCGCTCATTTGCGAGAACAGGATTTATCTCGGTTGCCCAACCTGCTCAAGGCGTGTCAAAAAGGGCAGACGGTTACTCTCAAGCCGACGTTTCCGTGCGTTACATGCCCGGTTCAGGCGAACATGACAACCGGCAAACTGCCTAATAAACACGGCATCGTCGGGAACGGGCTGTACTATCGCGACAAACATTTTCTGGAAATGTGGACGGGGGACAACTCCGTTATCGAAACCCATCAGATTTGGGACGTTCTGGAACACAGCCGACAGGAAATCGAGTCCGCCGTCTGGATGCCGTTACATTCCAAGTTCTGCGAAGCGGACTACGTTTGCACGCCCGCGCCGATTCACAATCCGGACGGGTCGGAAACGCTGTGGTGCTGGTCGCGCCCGGAATCGCTTTACGGAATGCTGCGTGACAAATACGGCGACTTTCCGCTGATGAACTGGTGGGGGCCGATGTCCAACATCGTTTCGGATACGTGGTCGGTCGATTCCGCCATCTACCTTGCTCAAACGCAGCGGCCGTCGTTCTTCTACATCTATCTGCCGCACACCGATTACGAATCCCAAAAATTCGGACCGGACAGCCCGCAGATGATGGCGTCGCTGGACAAGTACAACGCTCTGATCGGAAAACTTGTCGACGAAATGACCGCCGTTTACGGAGAGGAAAACCTCGTTTGGCTTTTTGCCGGCGAGTATTCCATCGTTCCCGTTGACCATGTTACGTATCCCAACCGGATTTTGCGCGACGCCGGTCTGCTCAAAACGATTTCTGAATCCAGCGTTCCTAACCCGCACGTCCATCACGTTCCCGGCATGCCTCAAAAAGAGCTGACGGGAAAAGAAGAACTCATCGACTTCGCCAACACGCCGGCGTTTGCTGCGGCGGATCATCAGTTCTCGCACGTGTATCTGCAAGACCGCAGCCCGGAAAATGTAACAAAAGTCGCTCAGCTGTTTGAGGGGAAAGAAGGAATTGCCGACGTCGTTTACGGCGACCGGCTGACAGATTTCGGACTCAACCACGACCGAACCGGCGACCTCGTTCTGATTTCCGCCCCGAACTCCTGGCAGGCGTACTATTACTGGCTCGATGAAGCCAACGCGCCGTCGTTCGCCCATACGGTTGACATCCACCGCAAGCCCGGTTACGACCCGTGCGAGCTGTTTTTCGATCCGACCATTCGCGGCATTCCAACCAACGCTTCGCTCATCAAAGGCTCTCACGGCGCCCCCGCCGTCGAAGAGAACCAGAAGACCGTTCTGGCGACATCTGAAAACTTTACGTCTGAAACGGAACTCGCCGACGTTGACGTTTTCGAAATCGTTATGAAAGCCTACGGGTTTGACAGTTACTGAAAATTATAACGTAACAGTTTATTATGAAGTTATGCTGGCGTTTCATACTGACGTTTATTATTGCAATTGCAGTAGAAATACTTGGAATTGTCAGCATACTTTTAATCGATAAACCCCAAGTATCGCATTCAAGACTGGCGTCTGCGCCCAAATCGTATTTTTTTGAACCTGAAAATAATACTAATACGTTTTCTTCAAAGGAGAATGGCATACTGGTTTGGTGTTCGAAGAACTATACCAATCCTCTGATATATGACGATATCTACATCTTCGATTTACAGAATCCAAAAGAGATTGTGAAAATACCGCTTAAGAGTTTCTTTGACGACTTAAATGGCGAGGAAGAAATTGAAATAGACGTTTGCGCGGCGTCTCCGAGCGGGCGGTATTTTACAATGATCGCTAAGAATGAGATACGGTCGTTTTTGGTTGTCGCGTCGTACGACAAAGAACGTCGATCCGTTAGCCTTGTCAGCAAATTAGAGATTAGCGCTTTTTATTCAAATATCTGCTGGACAGACGATGAAAAGAAATTCGTCATGTACAATTCGTACCCGTCGCACACCGTTCAGGATCGCAGAATCGTTCTTTATGATTGCGAGAAAAAGACGCTTGCCGCGGCGGCGAATCTTGACCAATTCCAAAATCACAAAGCTCATATCATGGACGTCGCTGTTCAAAACAACGCGGAATCGGTTTTGATTGCTTTTGATTCCGGACAAATAATATCCTGGAGTCCCGCAACTGACGAAATTGAGGAAATCCATAGTTTTAAAATGGACGGCAAGATTAATCGCGCTAAATTTAACAGCGATGGAACTCTGCTGGCGGTTTGTGTTATGGACGGTTATCTTGACGAAGGCTTTCCCAATCTGCATTTTCAAATTCTGGATTTACGAAACAACGCGGTTCTGTACGAGAAAAGAGCGCCGCATTATATAATGTTCATTACCTGGTCGCCGGATTCTGCAACGCTGGCGTTCTCAGACGAACTGGGTGTAACCATTTTGAACTGCAAACCGATTCTGTTCTATTCCTCTTCCAGCTTTATTTTTGACGAGAACAAAGAGGAGAATATCGACGACAATTACAAAAAAGGGATTTTCCCGATACCTAAAGAATGCGCCAAAAAATTCCCCGCCGAGCATATCTATCGAACGCTCTACCGATTTACAGATAATTGCGTTATCAATCTATACGATAACAAGAGCGGATATGTAGCCTATTATGCCCAAGACAGTCCTGTGGCTGCGCCCGGTTCTCCCGTCTTCATACGCCTTCGTTCTATTGAAGATATTAACATCGTCGATGGCAAACTGATATTAATAAAGATTGATATAAGATAAGAGGGACGAACTAAACGAGAAACAAGATTTTCTTCGGGGCGTTGTTCTATTGGCAGGCGAGGACGCCTGCGGTCGACGCGGACGTCGACCCTCCGAATCGCAAGCGCTCCCCCCGAGATTATCGCTTGCGTAATTACGCATTACGAATTCCGCATTGCGAATTAAACTCTCCCCCCTCTCTTGTAAAGAGTACATTATAGCGCTATAATTAAATCAGAAGTTTGAGGAAGGCGAAAAGCGTCGGTTGTTCGCGTCCTTTGTATAAGCTATCACATCAGATTTTCACAACATACTATCATGCCATCAGTATCAATTATAATGGGGTCCAGCAGCGACTGGCCGAAGATTAAAAATTGCGCTCTGATTCTCAAGGAATTCGGGGTCGAGTTCGACGTTCGCGTCTTTAGCGCGCACCGCACGCCCAAGGCGCTGGAAGCGTTTGTCAAGTCCGCGCCGGAACGCGGGGTCAAGGCAATCCTGGCAGCCGCCGGCGGCGCCGCTCATCTGGCGGGCGTTATCGCCTCCATGACCGTTCTGCCGGTTATCGGCATTCCGGTAGAAACGAACCTCTGCGGTGGGCTGGATTCCATGCTGTCGATGATTCAGATGCCCGGCGACATTCCCGTCGCGACCGTTGGCGTCGGTTCCGGCGGAGCGAAAAACGCCGGCATTCTCGCGGTAGAAATACTGGCTCTGTCCGACCCTGCGCTGCTGGAAAAACTCAATCAATACCGCGTCAAGATTGCTGAAAAAGTCAACGCCATGGACGAGAAACTCCAGGAGACAATCAAGGAAGAGTTGGGCTGAGGAAGGCAGTAGGCAGTAGGCAAGAGGCAATAGTTTAAATCCACTACTGCCTACTGCCTCTTGCCTAATGCCTGCTATTTTCGTTTCTTTATCTTCTTGTAGTTCGGCTTCTTTTCCGGAAACTGATAATCGAATCCCGGTTCGACTGCGTTGGGATCGTGCGGCTTGTACTGGAAGTTTTCTTCTTTTTGAACGAGCTGAGCCGGTTTGGAAAACAGCGTTCTGACGAAAAAGTAAACGATAATCAACGCCATGAGAAGCAGAATCCCGTTGGAAATGACGTTGCTTCTTTCGGATTGTTGAGTTTCGTATTTGAGCGCTTTCGGGGCAAACAGCAGCGGCGCCAGCTGATAGGCGTGCCCTTTTGCCTCGTCTGCCCGACGATACATCCACGTATTGAACATAAAACAGGGAACGCTCAAGTCTACGCCAAATCCTGCGCCGTCGCCCGTCTGAACGCCCTCCGGCAATTCCAGAACGTTAATAACCAGCGGGTTGTCGTCAGAGTCGGAAGTGAACAAATAAATATTGTAATACTGTTCAATTCCAAATCTGGCTCTGACGTCGGGAGCGTCTACCGGGATTGCGACAATTCGTCGCGCTCGACCAGTAAGCCAGAACAGGTTTCCTCGCTGGGCGATAGGGTCGTTAAACAGGGCTTCCACCGGATACGACTGCCGTTCGACGGTCATCGTATTGCGCGGGTCGCGCATGTTCCAAACTTCGTCGCGCTGGGTAAGAGCCAGCTTTTTGATCTCCGCAAACGTTTTCGGATCTAAAGCTCGTTTGACCGCAGCCAGTTCCTGATAGAAACATTCCCGGTTGCGCTCGTTGAGCGTGCAGTCAGTTGGGTACGGGATCTTTCTTCCCTGAAGGGGCTTGGTATCGAGTTCGTCAAACAGACCGTAGTCCATGCCGAGATTTCCCAACGGCGTATCGGGATGCCAGGCGATTCGCGTTGCGATAAAGTACGAATGACGCGGCTTGTCCGTCTGTTTGTCCAGCGGACCGTATTTGAGAAAATAGGCGTCTGCGGAAACCGGGTAGGAAACGGAGGCGCCGGTCTTCCACTTTTTAGGAATGACGCTAGTAATAATCAAAACTCGATGCCCAGAATTAAGTTTGACGGCAACAAAGTATAGCGAGTCCATTTCAAACCGGGTTTGCAGTTCCGAAATGAGCGAAACGGACTCAATCGCCTCTGCTGTCCCTTCCAGATGATACAACGCCCCGCGCTGCTCGGTTCGATTAAACGCGCGCAATTCAAAGGCGATGTCTTTTTTCTCCTCGTCCTGAACGTCTTTTCCGTCCAGCATATCAGCGGCGGCCTGAGGGGTTTGCGTCCACGGCAGGATAAAGTCCAGCGGGAATCGTTTGGCTGTATAGATGAGTTGAGCGGTAAAGTTGTTTTGAGCCGGATTCCAAGCCTCGCCGTCTTTGAACAGCTCCCATTGCGATTCCGAAACGCCCATTGCTTTCCAAAGCTGATTAAGAGAATCGACTGGTTTAGTCGGTTCTGCATTGGCTTCAGGATCTAAATCTTCTGCCTTCTGGACAACCGGAGCCGTTGGAGCGTTTTCGATTTCCGGCGTAGCGACTTTCTTCTCTTCTTCCGTTTCGCTCAAGTCGGCAACTTCCGGCAACGGTTCAGAATTCTCAGACGCTTCGGACTGAGCAGGAGTTTCTTCCGGCTGAGCAGGCGCAGTTTCTGGTTCAGCGGGCGCAGTTTCTGACTCTGGAACAGGCGTTGGCGTCTCAACAGCTGCGGTTTCCGGTTCTGGCGCAGCGTCCTGAGAATACGACATCGAATTGAGAACAAAAGCGATTATTGCAGAAAGAGCAATAGCGAAAAACGTTCTGGAAAGAAAGCGGTTGTTCATATTGTCGTGTTTACAATTAAAGGGACAACGAGAAAAAGGACTAACGATTTACAAAGCCATTTTAACAGCTCAAATGAATTCGTCGATACGTCGATTTCCTCTTTTCTTCTGATTTCAATTAAATTTTTGGCGGTATTTATTGAAAAATACACAAAAACAGCCCTGTAATCTCTTTTCGAGAAATCATTTTTCTGTATAATAAAAGAAGATTGACATGGGCGTCTATTTAATAGACGTTTATTTAAATCATATATTAGTATAGCTGATAATTTTGGAACGAATATCATTTCCAAGACCAAAATTTATATAAACAGATTATTTAGTAATATTTATTTACTGTATTTGTTATGAACAAACATTTTCCTCACGCGTACGTTATTAACGTTATGGCTGACGACCATCCGGGCATTGTCTCGTCGGTATCGTCCGTAATTGAATCCTTGTCCGGCAACATCGACGGCTGTTCCCAGACGGTTTTGGGCGGTTATTTTACGCTCATTATGCTGGTCAGCCTTCCTGAAGCCATCGAAGCGGACGTCCTTTCTGAAATGATTCGTCAGGTCAATACCGACTTCCAGGTCAGCGTTCGTCAAATGAGGAGTAAGAGCGCTCCGGCCGCGCCCCAGGATTCGGACAGCTATGTCATTACCGTATTCGGAAAGGACAAACCGGCTATCGTCCGCAAGTTTAGCGCCTATTTGGCGGATCGCGAAATCAATATCGTTGACTTGTACGGCGCTCACCGCGGAGAAGACGAGTTCGTTCTGATTGGTCAGGTTGAAGTTCCGACTCATTGGAATTTGGATACGCTCCAGTCCGAACTGGCATACATGGGCAAAGAGCTTGGTTTTACCGTCAAACTGCAGCAGCAAAATATCTTTTTGGCGACCAATCAACTCCGACTTCCCAAAAACTAAACAAGGAATAAACGCCAAAACATTTTGAGGACAATTCCGTGAAAACGTTTTTTACCCTGCTGATTCCGGCGATCGTCCTGATTCGACTTGGATTTCCGCCTTTTGATATCGCTCCAGCTGCGCTGGCAGGTTGGGCGATATTGTTGAATTTTATTCTGTCAGAACGACAAACCACTTCCAGCTCTTTGGGCGGAGCGTGGCTGGCGGGTTTTATTTGGAATCTTTCCATGACCGTCTATGTTGCCTTTCCGCATTGGGCAACCAGCATTGGCTGGGTAGCGCTTTCAGCGTATATGGCTGTCTATTGGCTGGTTTTTGCGTGGGGCTGTCGATTGGCTTTACAGAAAAATATTCCGATGTGGTTTGCCGTTCCAGTCCTTTGGACGGGATTGGAACTGATTCAAGGACATCTGCTTTCTGGATTTCTGCTTAATCAACAGGCGATAATTTTTTACAAAGCTCCTGTTTTGCTGCAATTAGCGGAATTTGGCGGTTCGTACGCAGTAAGTTTTATTGTGATGGCGCTTTCCGCTTTGATTTATCAAACCTGGAAAAACGGCGCAGACGGCAAAAACGTTTTTGGAACGATTTTCTCTTTTCTGTTAATTGTTGGTCTGGCTTCAGGGGCTGGCATTTTCCTCCTCAACCAGACAAACGATCAGCTGTCAAAAGATATTCGTCAGCCAGAAATCGACGAGTTCGCGCTTTTAACCGGGGAATCAGAGCCAATTCTTAACATTGCAATGATTCAGGGAAACATTCCTTGTCAAGTAGAATACGATCCCGATACGCTGGATAAAACGTTCTCTCTTTATTGCGCTAAAACGTTTGAAGCTCTCAACAGTACGCCTCGACCGGATATCATCGTCTGGCCAGAGGGTATTTTCCGTTATCCACGTTGGGAAATCGGAGAGAAGGAGCCTGTTCCCGATTCGACTTTTGAGGGAACGAAAGAACAGTTTCTGGAACAGGTTCGTCAGCATGCCGAGGCGTCTGAAAAGATGATTGGCAGTACGGCGAAGAATTTTGACGCCTGTTTTATTACCGGCGTTGACCGCTGCGTCTTGTCAGGCGAAGATGTATTGCATTACAACAGCGTTGTCGGCGTCGATTCCTTTGGACGCGACGTTGGACAGTACGACAAACGACATCTGGTTTTGTTTGGAGAATACATTCCCTTTGCGGAGCAAATCCCGATTCTCAAAGAGATTACGCCTGTTGGAGGCGGGATGCAGGCGGGTCAAAAGGTTGTTTCTCCTTTGACGTTCCAAAAAGATGATTCAAACAAAACCGAGGATTCGGGCTGGACGTTCCTTCCGAGCGTTTGTTATGAAAATACGCTGCCGCATATTATTCGCGCTCAGGTTTTGGACGCCAATCAACCGGTCGACGCATTGCTCAATCTTTCAAACGACGGCTGGTTTAAAGGCTGTTTTGAAAACGAATTACGCATGGCTCAAAGCGTTTTACGAGCTATTGAAACCCGAAAAATGAACCTCGTTGCCTGCAATGGCGGCCTTTCCGCATGTATTGATCCAACCGGGCGAATTCTTCAGCAAGGTCAGCGAGAAACTCCGTCTTTGTGGGGCGGAACCGTTAGATGTGAGACTATTGACGTTCCATTAAAGAAAAACGTCTTTCGAACTGTTACTACAAAATACGTTCAATATGGAGACGCCTTTGCCGGTTGTTGTCTGTTTTTATCCCTGGTAATCCTTTTTAACCCGCTTGTGCGACCCTCAAAATCGTCAAAATCGGAAAATACAAGCGAGAAAATAGACAAACTTGAAAAATTTTAGGAAATTTCCTTGACATTTCCGGTTTTATCGATTAATATAGTAGATGACGTGTAGGCAGTAGGCAATAGGCAGTAGGCAGTAGTTTTGCCTCACGCAAATCGCTAATTACGAATTACGCATTACGCATTACGAATTAACCGTACCATGAGCATATTTCATAAAATATTAGTTGCGTTGATATTCCTGACACTTCCGTTCAACTTCTTTTTTGCTTGTCGAACGTTGAAGACGCATCAGATTTGGCGCGAAAAGATTAACGCGCTGGAAAAGCAGATTGCCCAGGTTGAGAAAGATTGTCACGACCTGGAATACGGAGTTGTGGACGAAAAGACCGGCGAGATAACAACAAAGGGAATCCGTCAGCTGGTTTGCGACCTCGATTCAATTATGTTCCAGCGCGGGCGCGCCTGGTTTGACGCCACCGCTGAAATCGACGCTGAGTCTGGCAACGTTATTTTGGAAGTCCTCGATCCCAGCCCGCACAATATCGTTACCGGTACAATTCTGTATTGCTTTGACGCGGCGCCGCTGGATGAAGAAGGTCATTACATTGGCAAATTCACGGTTACAGAGGCGGACGATTCAAAAATTCAGCTTATTCCCAGCATGGAAATGACGCAGTCCGAGTCGAAGGGGCTTCATCCCAACGCACATCTGACGGATAAACTAAAGAAAGCGTCAGAAGCCTGGAATCTGTATGAAAAAATGCCTCGAGACGAACACGCCATGTACGCCAAAATGGACGAAGAGAAGATTCGGAATCTTATGCCGGAATCCAGCGCAAACGAATTCGTCAACGACGGCAAAGACGATCCGGACAGACCGGGCATGAAATACGAACGTAAACTGCGAGATTACGAGCGCATTTTCGACGCCGTTTCGAGCAAGTCCGCCAAGCTGGATGACCTGATTGTTGCGGCTGAATTTGACGCCGCCTACGCCAACAGCGCTTTGGAAGACGCCAAAGGTTTGGAAACGGCTCAGGAAAACCTCAAAAAGCAACTGGCTGATCAGTTGGACAAAGTCAGAGCGGAGCGCGACGCAATCGCCGCTCACGTCAAGACGTTAAACGCTCGGTATAATCTGTATGTAGATAAAATCCAAAAGGTTCGCGCTGAAAACATCAAGTTGGCAAAACAGATTGACGCCGCTCAGCGGGAAGCCGCCAAGAGAATTTACGCTCGCGCCAGAGCGAACGGCGTTGCATCTTCATTTTGACGTTTTGAAGCCCAGTCGGATTTTCAGTCCAACAATTTTTAATTGAAATAAAAAAAGAATCGGGAAGAAAAAACTCTTCCCGATTTTTTATTGTCTTGACGACCGAATTTGATTTTATTATTCCAGCTTAACTCGCGGGTCAATCAAAGCGTAGGCGATATCGACGATCAGGTTCATTAAATAGAGCAAAAACGTGAACAGCATTACCATTCCCATTGCCAGAGTATAGTCTCTTTGAATGGCGGCTTCAATAAAATGAGCGCCCAAACCGGGAATGAAAAATATCTGTTCTATAACCAGCGACCCGGTTATAATACCAGCAATCGCGGGACCCAAAAAGGAGACGACCGGCATGATCGCGCCGCGCAAGGCGTGTTTGAAAATAACCGTTGTTTGACGCAGTCCCTTGGCTTTCGCCGTGCGAATATAGTCCTGAGACAAAACGTCCAGCATGCCCGTTCGAGTCAGTCGGGCAATATACGCCGCATACGGCGCGCCCAAACAGAACGCCGGCAATACCAGATGAATCGGCGTTCCCCAGCTGGCAACCGGAAACAGCGGAATGATAAAAACGAATAAAATGATTATCAATCCCGCCAGAACAAAGTCAGGAAGAGCGATTCCAATTGTCGCCAGGCTCATTAAAATGAAGTCCGAGGGCGAATTCCGATGCGTTGCCGAAACGATTCCCGCCGTTATTCCCAAAAAGACGGCAAAAGTCATCGCCAAAAAACCGAGCGTTGCGGAAATAGGCATGCCCTGACGAATAATATCGTTGACAGTAAAGTCTGAACGAGTAAAGCTGCAACCGAAATCTCCCCGGCACATGTTCCAAAGACTTGTCAGATACTGCTCATACAGCGGAGCGTCAAGATTATATCTTGCTTTTAAGTTCGCTTCCACTTGCGGATCGAGTTGACGTTCGCGGCTGTATGGACCTCCAGGCGCAGCGCGCATTAAAAAGAAGCTAACCGTAAAAACCACCCAGAGGGTCAATAACATCCAGCCAACGCGCTTAATAATAAATGGAAGCATGGGGTTAATTAGGAATTCGGAATGCGTAATGCGGAATTGAAAATAGACAGTAGAGAGTGGTAAGTGGTTAGTTGTAAGTGGTTAGTTAGATGAGCGCTTGCGTACGAACCACTAACCACTAAAAACTTATTACTACTGCCTACTGCCTATTGCCTACTGCCTATTTTTTCTTCGCCGGCTTGATTGGAATCTTGAGACGCTGGACGAAGTGCTGGGCGCCCTTGGATTCGGTCAGTTCAGCCGCTTTGAGTCTGGCAGCGGCTTCCTGATCGAAGGGGAAGTCAAACAGCTTTTTCATTTCCGGAGAGAAGACGCCCCAGCAAACTTTGCACGGACCTTCCAAAAGAGCTTCGATCTTTTTTCGGGTCATTTTTTTTGCGCCAATCTTTTTCAGCTTTCGCTTTTTAACCTTTCGGCGAGGCATGTCGTCTTCGTCTCCAAAGAAGTCGGAGTCTTCGTCGAAGGCGTCCAGCGAATCGTCTGACAAATCGCTCAGGTCGTCTTCAAAATCGTCTGAAGAATCATCGTAATTGTCTTCTTCATAAGAATCTTCTTCCTCCTCTTCCTCGTCGATTTCGAGTTCATCAGCGTAGTCGTCTTCCAGAGGAATTTGTTCCGGTTCAATGCTTTTCTTAATGAGTTCAATTTCCGGTTCGGTTTTTTCGCTTTCAGCTTTCTTGCGTCGTTTTTGTTCGACTTTTTCACGGATTGTAGATTTCTTGGGCGCGTCTTCCGTTACATCGAACAATTGCGGAGCCTCTTTGTCGGCTTTGGCAGTTTTCTTTGCAGAAGATTTTTTAACTTTTGTTGTTTTTGCCGTCGATTCTTCTACTGGCGCCTTTGAATCAGCTTTTTTTGCAGACGCTTTTTTTGCAGTCTTTTTAGCTTCTGACGTCTTTGAGACAGGGGCTTTTGCAGTCTTCGATTCTTTTACTGAAGACTTGACTCCAGCTTTTTTCGCCGCAGCTTTTTTTGTTTTTGGAGCGGTTGTTTTTTCTTCTTCGTTATCAGCAGTCATGGATTTTTTCGCAGCTTTTTTTGTGGGTTTCTCTGA
>JAFZAL010000065.1 GCA_017557195.1 Thermoguttaceae bacterium
AAATGCGGGGGGGGGGAGGAATGAACAGTCTTTAGAATTGAGCATTATTTTACTCCTTCTCTAGCGGGTAAAACAAGTAAACGTTATTTAAACGACTTTTGCGGCAGTACGACCGGGCGCAAAATGGAATATCGCTTTGTATATTAATAATATTATACACTCAATTTTGCAATCATAAAGCGATAAATGGGAAAATTTTTGAAAAAAAGTGAAAATTTTGAGAAAATGGGGGAAATGGAGAGAAAAAAGGATTGGAAGGCGATAATGGAGTAAAAATATAGGCGAGCCACGGGTGTAAACCCGTGGGTGTGAGCGAAGCGAACGTAATTACGCATTCGCCGTTAGGCGAACAAAACGCCGAGAGGTGTACATACCAAATCGACGAAGCGAAAAACCTCCTCTGGATGTAGCCCGTCCTCGGGCTACGTTGCCGATATCAAAGAAAAACTTTGTTCAGCCCGGTTCGCAGGCGCGTCGCCCGCCGAAGCGAATTTTTCATTTTGCGGACTTACGTCCGCGATCCAGAATGGTTATCGGTTAAGGCAAACGTTTTTAGCAGGTCTTGTTTTCTTTTGCGGCAGGGGACTGCCGCGATCCGGGCTTATCGTAGTTGTTCAGCGGGGCATTGGACAAGGCGGCGTCAAGCCGCCGCATTCCCCGCGCAAGCGAGCGTCGATTGTTTCTTTGTGTTCTTTGGCGTGAGATTTTCTTCTTTCTCGCAACTCGCAACTCGCTACTCGCTACTTTTCACAGCAGCTCGTCCAGCGGAACAACCATTTGTCGGAACTTGGCGCTGGGCATGGAAACCGTCCGCCAGCGGGGAGAAAGCGGTCGACATTCCCGATAATAAACCGACAGCGGGATTCCTAAAAAGGCGTAGTACCGATTCTGGAACTCAAACAGCCGCGAACGGTCGACGGGGCTGCGGTCGCCCAGGACGTCGTAGGCGAAAACGAGCAAGCCTTGAAATCCTCGTCCAAAAATCGTTTCCCAGCGCGACAGCGACAGCAAATCGTCTTCCGAAACCCAGTTGCGCCAGTACTGCGGATGAGCCGTCCCGGACGGGAACCTTCGCCCTTTGATATCAATCAGCCACGACGACGCTTCCAACGCCCTGCTCTGCCGAACTGGCTGAACCGCGTCGACGGACGAACGGTTCATAACCAGGAAATCAATGTTCTTCAGCGAGCCGTATTCTTCCTGACCGGCAAAAGAACGCCTGGTTTCGCGCGTCGACATGTACGGAATCGCCTGACTTTGCAGAAAGCTTTCAAAGGCGGCTTCGTAATGGTTCGAGGACTTCATGGCTTGGGAAGGGAGTAGGGAGTGGGGAATAGGGAATAGTTTAGGCAATAGGCAAGAGGCAGTAGGCAGTAGAATTTAAAAAATACTACTCCCTACTCCCTAATTCCTACTTCCTCTAATAGTATATCTGAACGCAGAACGAACGTCAACCCCGGCAGGACGAGAAGCCCTTTTATTTTTGAAGTTTATGGGTATAATAGGGAGTGGTAAGTTAAAAGTGGTTAGTGGTTAGGACGCAAAGCGGTTCCCACTCTAACCTTTTTTCCCTTACCACTTATCACTAACCACTTACCACTTTATTACATGAATGAACGCTCTCTCCCTCTCTGGAAACAGCAGGGGTTGAAATACTATCGACTAAACTGCTTTTACAAGCAGCTTTTCGGACGCTCTACCTGGAAAGTCAGCGTAGACGCGGGGTGTCTGTGTCCCAATTGGCGCCAGAATAAAGGGAATAGGGAATGGGGAATAGGGAATAGTAATTCGCCGGAGGCAAATTCAAATTCTACTGCCTACTGCCTACTGCCTACTGCCTCCTACTCCGGCTGCATCTTCTGCGATTCCGTCGCCTTTAGCCCATCGCGGCGAATTGAGGCGGGGGATATTTTCGCGCAGATTGAAACGGGAATAGAACAGCTTCAAAAGAGATACAAGGCGCAGCAATTTATCGCTTATTTTCAGCCGAGTACAAATACGTACGGGGATCTAACCCGACTGCGGACGATGTGGGAAACGGCGATTTCTCATCCAAAGGTGGTTGGTCTGATTATCGGAACGCGACCGGACTGCGTTGGAGAAGACGTCTTGAACGCGTTGGGCGAGTTGGCGCAAAAGAAATGGACGTCTTTGGAACTGGGGGTTCAGTCGCTTCACGATTCAACGCTTGAGATTATCAATCGCGGACACAATTCCGCCTGCGCCTTGGACGCGATTGACCGGGCGAAGCGAATCGACAAACTCCACGTCGGAACGCATATCATTTTAGGGCTGCCTGGCGAAACGCCGGAAATGATGAATCAGACGGCTGACCGTCTGGCGCAAACGCCCATTGACGCTGTTAAGATTCACAATATTTACGTTGCCCGCAACACGGTTTTAGAACAGTGGTACAAGAGCGGTCAGTTTACGCTCCCGACACGGGAAGAGTACATTTCCTGGGCGGCGGATTTCATCGAACGCATGCCGGAAAACGTCGTTATCGACCGGATTTCTGCGTCCGTTCCCGCGCCGTATCTTGTCGCGCCAGACTGGTGTTCAGATTCTTCTGGAATTCTCCTGGATTTAGAGGCGGAGTTTGAGAGGCGAGGAACATGTCAAGGCAGTAGGCAATAGGCAAGAGGCAGTAGTTGAATATCTCTACTGCCTATTGCCTTTTTCCAAGAATCACAGTTCGTAAATTAGAACAAAGACTCCTCCTCCCCCTTCAGCTCTTTCAGACGCTGTTCGATAATCTTGTCACGCGAATCGTTGCGCTTTTCAAACAGCTCTTTCATGCGATTGAGTTCTTTTTCCAGACGTTCCAGCTCTAAAGCGCGGCGTTTCTGTCGGACGTCGAAATGCTTGGCGACGGTTTCCGCCAGCTGAGCGCCGATTTCCGCTTTGGAATCTGCGTCAACCGTTTGACGATACTGCATCGTCAGCTGACGCGTTGTGCGATCCAGTTCAGCGTCCAGTTTAAGCAGCTTGAACAGTTCCGGATCGGACTTTTCCAATTGATCCCAATTCTGGAACGGACCCGTCGGCGGGGGTGGCGGAAGCATATCGCCATGTTTTCGTTCGCTGCCCGGCGCTTCCGGACGCCCTTCCGGACGTCCCGAACCAGGCTTTCTAAACCCTTCCTGGGGGCCGCCCATCGGCGGACGATCCATGCTCGGTCTGGGCGGACGTCCTTCGGGACGATCATGATTCGGACGGTCGGCAAACGGACCGCGCTTGTCGCCGGGGCGAGGTCGGTCAGCAAACGGTTTCGGTCCGGGACCTTTGTTGTCGTCCCATGAAACGTCTTCCGCCGCTTCGGTTGTTTCCACAGCTTCAGCAACAGCGGCTTTCGCCTTGGACGGCGCGCCCTGCGCGTTTGATTCAGAACAAACTAAAAGAGTCAATGCAAAAACCGAGGCTGTTACAATCGATAGCGTCCGAAAGGGTTTAGTTTTCATGATATAATCTCCAATTATTAGTTGCGAGTTGCGAGTAACGAGTGGCGAGAGGATTGTGTGTAGCGCTTGCGTTTTCTCGCTACTCGCAACTCGTCTCTCGCAACTTAAAAGTTGTCTAAATCGTTATACTGCGACATCTCGTATCCGACGGTTGTGTATTCCGCCATGGCAGACAGTTCCCAGCGGTCGCTGGAATCTGCGCTGAGGATGGAATTCGACAACGACGTCAGCTGCGTATCGTAGGCGTCATCTTCGTCCCAGGCGAATTCGTCTTTTGTAACAGTCGATTCCGCAACAGCAACGGTCGTTGGTTCTACCGATTGTTCTGGTTCTGTCGTCGGCGCAGCGGTCGGGACGTCCGTTTTTGTATCTGTAACGTTTGTATTTTGAGCGATCTGATTATTTGTCGAAATTGTAGACGGAGCGTCAAACAGGCGCAGCGACCAGAATCCGCAGACGAGCATGATTGCGGCGCTGACCGTTCCAAGCGCTAAATAGCGGAATAGGCGGGAGCGGCAGGGCTTTTGCTCAATCGCAGGCTGAACGGCAGGCGCCGGTTTGGAATTGGCGTTGGCGGGCAGATAGTCTTCGTCCTTTGCGTTTTCTATCAGCGAGCCAAACCATTCCCAGGTCTGTTCCAGCGACTCCAGTTCCGCCATCTGGCTTTCAGACGCGTCGCCGGGGTATGGCTGACCGGTCGGCTTTTGCGTCGCCCATTCCAGTTGCTGTTGAGTCAATTCGACAGGAGAATCATTGTTGTTAGTCATGGTGTATTGCTCTTCTGCATAATGTCGCGCATTCTCGCCAAACCGCGATGAGCGTGACTGAGTACCGTATTGAGCGGCAATTCTATTAAGTCTGCAATTTCATTGAACTTCATTTCGCCGAAATAACGCAGCGTGAGGACTTTCTTTTCCGCTTCGGAAAGCTGGTCGAGAACGGCGCTCAGCGTCGCGTTAAGTTCGGTTTGATGGATCTTTTGGGCTGGGTCGGAACCGGCGTCGACGGGGGCGATTGCCGTCCAGGTTTCGTCGTCAACGTTGACTTCCATAGATCGGCGCCGTTTGGCGTTGCAGACAACCCGATAGGCGATTTTCATCAAATACGCCTTCGCTTCGCCCTGCTCGGTGTACATATCCAAGCCTTTCCAAGCATTTAGAAACACCTCCTGAGACAAGTCGTCCGCCACGTCGGCGCGACGAACCATGCTCATCAGGTATCCCCGAACCAGACCGCCGTATTGGGCTGTCCAGGTCGTTATCTGCTCGTTTTTCGCCTCTAAATCTGTCATATCGGCTTGGATTTACCGCCCCATTGTTATCAGTATACTACTAGAACAACGCACAAGGCAAAATAATTGCAGAAAAATAAAAATTTTCCAGAAATTTTGACGCTATTGGCAAAAAACTATGCACTACGCACTATGCACTTCCTTACGGGAATTTTCGCATTTTGACGTCTGAAACGTAGCCTTTTATGGCGTCAATTGCCGTTTGAGCCAGCGTCGCGTACTGTCGGGCGTGTTTCGGGACGAAGTCCGGATCCATGCCTAGCAGGTCAGTTACGACCAGAATCTGCCCGTCGCAGCCGGCGCCGGAGCCGATTCCAATAGTCGGAATGGGGACTTGACGGGTAATCTTCTCCGCCAAGTCTGCATCGACGCATTCCAGAACGACGGAAAACGCGCCGGCGTCAGCGACCGCGTCAGCGTCTTTGAGCAGAGCTTTTTCCGCCTTTTGAATGGAGAACTTGCCCAGGTTGAGAATTTGCTGCGGCCGCAGACCGATATGCGCCATAACCGGGATCCCCGCCTTGACCAGAGCGCTGATCAGCGGAGCGTCCTCCCAGGTGGTTTCCACCTTGACGGCGTCGCAGCCGGTAACTTTTATAACCCGAGCCGCCTGAGCCACGCCGTCTTCAATGCCGGTATGTCCAAACGGAAACGTCATGTCGGCAACCACAAGCGGACGGGATTTCGCGTCGCATTTCTGCTTGGCAATTCTCGTAACAATTTCCGTATGATAAATCATTTCGTCCAGAGTTACGCTCAGCGTCGTCCCCTTGCCCTGAATGACGTTCCCGAGGGAATCGCCGACGAGAATTGCGTCGATGCCCGCCGCGCAGCACCAAACCGTCTGCGTGTAATCGTAAGCGGTGAGCATGGTAAGCGGCTCGCCGCTTTTTTTCTTTTCCAAAAATGATTTAATGTTCATAGGAAATGCCCCGTAATTTAAAGGATTTTGTGTGGCGCTTTGCGTAATTGCGCATTACGAATTACGCATTACGAATTTTATAGCGTCCACGGCTCTCTCATTGGACGCGAAACCATAGCCGTTTGTTCCGGCGTCGGGTTGACCAGTTCCCGTTTTTTCGGATCCCAGACAACTTTGCTCTTCGTTCGGACGGCGATGTCGCACAGGTGCGAAATCGTATCGCTTCGGACGGCGTCTTTGAGACAGGAAACAGGAGTCCGGTCGAATCGAACGGCGTCGACAAAGTTCTGGGCGTGATTTGTACTGACGGTCAGAATCGCGTTCTTCAAGTCCGGATTGGCAATCAGGTCAGGCGAGCTCGCTTTCAGACCGTGGCGGTAGACGTCGATCCAGTCGCCGTTCTCGCCGATGAACTTGGTGGAGTCTCGATTCGTCGCGACGAACTTGACTTTGACGTCCCCGAGCATGATGTTCATGTCCCAGTCGTATACCGTATTATACAACGGTTCGCCGATTTTACCAGTACCTTCGACGGTAACCAGGCCAGAAAGGTCCGCGTCGCTTCCCCAGACCATAATATCAAGCGGATGAGCGCCCCAGCCGCCGAGGTATCCGATAGACTGATCGTAAATCCAGTACGTGCCTTGAGGTCGGCAGCGGTCGGCGCAGTACGGAACCTTCGGAGCCGGACCGAGCCAGCGGTCGTAGCCGTCTTCGCCCAGGTCTTCCGGAATCGGACATGGCGTCGGGTTCCCGCCGGTTCCGCCGTTGGGAGAATAAACTTCAATCTCCTTGATCTTGCCGATTCTTCCCTGACGAACCATTTCACAGCCGATCAGACAGTTGGTTTGAGATCGCTGCTGCGTTCCGTACTGAAAATGTACCTTGTTTTCTGCAAAGACCTTTTCGCAGGACAGAACCTGCTGAAGCGTCAAGCCGAGCGGCTTTTCGACGTAGCAGGACTTCTTCGCCCGGGCGGCGTAAAGAGCGATCGGGACGTGCCAGTGGTCAGGCGTACAGACGGTAACGGCGTCAATCGACTCGTCCGCCAGAATTTCCTGGAAGTCAAAATACGCTTTCCCGCCGCAGACTTTCGCTGAACGCTCCCGACGGCTTTTGTAACAGTCCGCCACAGCAACCACCTGAGCGTTGGAACAGCCCAGCATGCCGCGGAACACCTGTCCGCCGCGTCCGCCGACGCCAATCGCGCCGATGTTGACGCGTTCGGAAGCCGCCGCCTTTTCGTCGTCTCCAAGGCAGGAAGAAGGAATCAATAAC
>JAFZAL010000066.1 GCA_017557195.1 Thermoguttaceae bacterium
ATCGTCGAGGGCATGCAGTTCGACAAGGGATTCCTTTCTCCGTACTTCATCACCAATCCGGATACGATGGCGTGCGAGATGGAAAACGCCATGGTTCTGCTTCACGAAAAGAAGATCAGCAACCTGCGCGACATGCTCCCGTTGCTGGAAAAGGTCGTCTCTTCCGGCAAACCGCTTTTGATTATCGCAGAAGACATCGACGGCGAAGCGCTCACGGCGCTTGTTGTCAACCGCCTCAAGGGCATTCTCAACGTCTGCGCTGTTAAGGCTCCGGGATTCGGCGATCGCCGCAAGGCAATGCTCCAGGACATCGGCATCATGACCGGCGGAACCGTCATTTCAGAAGACCTGGGCGTCAAGCTCGAAAACGTCACGCTGGAAATGCTCGGAAGCGTCAAGCAGGCGACGATTACCAAAGATTCGATTACCATGATTGGCGGCGCCGGAAAGAAAGCCGACGTTAAGAAACGAATCGACCAGCTCCGCGAAATGATCGAACACACTGACAGCAACTACGACCGCGAAAAGTACCAGGAACGCCTGGCGAAACTGTCCGGCGGCGTTGCTGTGATTAAAGTCGGCGCCAATACCGAAGCCGAAATGAAGCAGAAGAAAGACCGCGTTGACGACGCTCTGCACGCCACTCGCGCTGCGGCGGAAGAAGGCATCCTGCCCGGCGGCGGAACGGCGCTCATTCGCTGCAAAGACGCTGTCCTCAAGGCTCGTTCGTCCGCTCGCGGAGACGAAAAGATCGGCGTTGACATCATCGCCAACATCCTTTCCAAACCGCTGGAACAGATTGCCGCCAACTGCGGAAAAGACGGCGCGGTTATCGCCGATATGGTTGCTGAACAGGAAGGCTCCATGGGCTACAACGCTGCGACCGACGAGTTTGTCGACATGTACAAGGCCGGAATTATCGACCCACTGAAAGTCGTCCGCTGCTCGCTGGAAAACGCCGCGTCCATCGCCGGTTTGATGCTCACGACGGAAACGATGGTAACGGATCTGCCCAAAAAGAAGGAAGATCAGATTTCCGACAGCGTCCGATAAGATTTCACGATAAACGCTCGCTGCCTCCTTTCGAGCGTTTACCAATCCGTTCAGCCCGTTATATTCCAGCCGCCAATTCCATCGGTTAGATTGTAACGGGTTGAATTTATGATAACAAACCATTCAACGCAATTACAGGTATGGCGACCAAACGCGATTATTACGAAGTGCTGGGCGTAGACAAAAACGCAGATCAGGCTGCGATTTCAGCCGCATATCGAAAGCTGGCGATGCAGTATCACCCGGACAGGAACCCGGGCGACAAAGAAGCGGAAGCCAAGTTTAAAGAGGCGGCGGAAGCGTATGACGTGTTACACGACGCGGAAAAGCGCGCTCGATACGACCAGTTCGGTCACGCTGGCATGGATGCAGGCATGGGCGGCGGACCGGGACAGTTCCACGACGTCAACGACATTTTTGAGGCGTTTGGAGACATGTTCGGGTTCGGCGACCTTTTTGGAGGAGGTCGAAGAAGCGGAGGTCGTCAGCGTCCTCGCCGCGGCGCCGACGTTCGATGTTTTGTCAAGCTGACTCTCAACGAGGCGGCAAAAGGCGTCAAAAAAACCGTTACGTTCAGACGGCACGAACATTGCAAAACCTGTTCTGGAACTGGCGCCAAAGCCGGTACGGAACCGCAAACGTGTCCGTACTGCAATGGCCGCGGGCAGATCGTCCAGTCGCAGGGATTTTTCTCTGTTCAAAGCGTCTGTCCAAACTGTCACGGAACGGGAAAGATTATCAAAGAACCATGTCCGGACTGCCGCGGCAGCGGATTGACGGAGGTTTCCGTTGAACGAGAGATTGAAATCCCGGCGGGAATTGACAATTCCACCCAAATGAGAATTCAGGGCGAAGGCGAACCCAGCCCTAATGGCGGACCCAACGGCGACTGCTACGTCAGCATTCAGATTACGGAACATCCGATTTTCACGCGCGACGGAAACAACCTGGTTTGCCGCGTTCCCATCAGCTACGCTCAGGCGGCGCTGGGCGCGACAATCGAAATCCCCACTCTGGAAGGGACGCAGTCATACGACATTCCTGCCGGCACTCCTACCGGCGAAGTCTTTCGCCTCAAAGGAAAGGGAATGCCGGAACTCCGTTCGCACAGAATCGGCGATTTGCTGGCGCAGGTTTATATCGACGTCCCGAAAAAGCTTACCAAGGAACACGAAGAAATCCTTCGCAAACTGGCGGAAATTGAAGACGTAAACGTCTCAAACGGCAGAAAAGGATTTCTGGCGACCATTGCGTCGTTGTTCAAAAAATAGAGGATTAGCCTACAAACACTTGTCATAAAAAAAGGAGATGATTATATATGTCGCATTTTAAAAATCGTTTTTATAACAATCCACAAGATAATGACGATTCTGATCAACAGCAGAATAGTCAGGATCAAGATCAGTCAAAGGAAGAACCGTCTGGAAACTCTGCAGACGATTTGGAAGTCGATTTCGGCGACGCTTTTGACGATAACGGAGCTGAAGAACCCGTTAAGGAAGCGGAAGACGAACTTTCCGCTCTGAAAAAAGAACTGGCGGAAGCGAAAGACAAAACGCTCCGCACATTCGCCGAACTGGAGAATTTCCGCAAACGTTCCGCTCGAACGCTTCAGGACGAGTTGAAGTACGCCAATATGTCGCTCATTCGTGACATGCTTCCCGTCATGGATAACCTTCTTCGCGCCATCGAAGCGGCTGAAAAGCAGGATCAGGCGGGAGAACTGACAGAGCAAGGCAAGGCGCTGCTGGACGGCGTCAAGATGGTTGTCGAACAGTTCAACACGGTTTTGGCAAAGCATAACTGCACGCCAATCGAGGCGGTCAATCAACCCTTTGACCCCAACTTCCATCAGGCGATAACTCAAATGCCCAGCGCCGACGTCGCACCGAACACGGTTCTCATGGAAACCCAAAAGGGCTACGTCCTTCACGACCGCGTCGTCCGCCCCAGCCAGGTTATTGTCAGCTGCGAAGCCCCAAAAGAGTAACGTCCATCGTTTTTGAAGATATTTTTGTACACGAATCCCCTCCCAATGCGAGGGGATTTTTTATTATACGATGAAAGACTGAGACTAAACCGAAAACCTTGTCGGATCGCGAGCGAAGCTCGCAACTATCCAAAATAAGATTAGAAATCATGTAATACAAAAGCCAAAACGTCCCAGATATACCCATATCTTATAGGCAATGAAAATAAAGATAATAAAAAAGACGCAGCTTATCAGGACGGAACCAACGCGGCGATAAATGCTCTTTGATATATACCAGTCGATGATTATCATCAATGGCATAAAAAAGATCATCGTAAAAACGTAAATCGATAATATTATCCGAAGTACAAAATCCATAAAACGAACCCCAAAATCAATGTTTGAAAATATCAGTCAGCGCTGGGGCGGGCTGACCGGAGCGGGTGAATCCGCCCATGCGGTAATGATTGAACCCGTCGTAACATTCCGGTTCCCAGTAGAAAATGCCTTTACAAGACGGAACGTTGGTCTTGATATAGTCGAACGCAGCCTTTAACGACGCGCCGTTGCTAGGCGTTTCGATTCGGGTAACGCCGATTTCGCAAATCATCGTTTCCTTGCCAAACTCTTTGGCGAACGAGTTCATGTACTCGGCGCATTTCTTATACTGCTTTTCAGCTATGCCGTTGACGTCCGGCGCCCAGTAGCCGCCGTGGTTGACGTATTCTGGATAAAGCGACAGCCCGAGAATGTCGAAGTCGAGCTTTTTCAGAACCTCGATCTGCTTCTCGTCAAGCGCGCTCTGACCGTTTTCAAAGTGCGTTATGATTTTGACCCGTGGGAAGGCGCGCCGAGCGGCGAAAGCGCATCTGTTGTGAATGACAACGTAATTGTCGCCCATCGCGCCGTTGACGTCGGTCTTTTGTCCCGTTGACGAAGTCGTCATCATGCCGCCGCGGGTCTCGTTCCCGATTTGAACCCAGCTGACGTCGACGCCGGCGGCTTTGAGTCTTTCGAGCGTCAATTTGGTAAACGCTGCGGCGCGGTCGCCCAGGTCGTCAACGGTTGCCGCATCGTCCCACGCCGTCGGTTTCTTTTGATGAGATGGATCCGCCCAAGTATCGGAATAATGGAAGTCGATCATAATCTTCATTCCAGACTTTTGGGCGCGAATCGACTTTGTTACAACGTCGTTGATATCGCAAAGCCCCCAGACTCCGGCGCTCCATTCTGACGGGTTCACAAAGACGCGGAATCGGGCGGCGTTCATGCCAGCGCTCGACAGGATTTCAAAGCAGTCCCCTGCCTCGCCCTGTGCGTTAGCAAACGTTTTGCCCTGTTTTTCCATTGCCGACACCCACGAGATATCGCCGCCGTATGCAAAATCGAGGTCAGAGCAGGGGAGCGGCGAAACGTCAGCGCTCTGCTGTCCATAGGAAAATCCGGCGTACAATGCGGCAATAACAAACGCTATGAATACACGTCGATATTTCATCTGTTTGAGATTTTATGGAATAACAAAAAATTCAGATTCTATACAAATATTATATTTGAAACATAAATACAGTCAAGACGTCCGCGAACAGGGCAAGGCAGATATTAACATTATGTTTTTCTTGACGGCTTGCCGTCAAGTTGGCGTCCGAGACAGACGCCATCCAGAGGGCATTTTCTTCTTACGCAATGCGGTATTCCCCCTTCGAGCGGAAGGGGGAACGAACGTCGTTATTTTTTCAGCTTCGCGATAGACTGCTCGACGGCGGTCTTCTGGTCGATGAGGTCTTGCAGGGACTGCTTTTCCTTTTCGATAACGGTGGCGGGGGCTTTGCTGACAAACGCTTCGTTCGACAGTTTCGCCTGTTTGCCTTTGATGAACCCTTCCAGCTTGGCGAGTTCCTTCTCCTGCTTTTTCAGTTCCGCTTCGATGTCGATAAGCCCGGTCAAGTCCATGGAAACTTCCCAGTCAGCCGCGGCGTAGTTACTCGCCAGGTCGGGGAACTGGGCATCCGGACCGCAAGAGGTCATTTCCGCCCCTGCCATGGAGGCGAAGTAGGCGGACATCGGTTCCAACAGCCCTTTGAGTTCTGCAGTGCATTTGAGCGCGAACTGAACCGTGTTCTTCGGCGGGACGTTCTGTCGGGATCGGATTTCTCGAATGCCGCGCAAGACGTCCTGGAAAACGGCGAACTGGCTTTCGACTTCTCCGTTTTGCCATTCCTTGGGCAGTTCCGGCCATTGAGCGACGCACGCGAACTGCGCTGGCGTCTGTTGATCGACAATTCCACGAACCGGGGCACAATCATTGAGAACCGCCCAGATTTCCTCGGTTACGTACGGCATAATCGGATGAAGCAGTCGGGTGATAACGTCCAGGGCGTAAACCAGAACGCGCTGCGCTGTGGCGCGCTGGTCCGGGTTGTTCAACCGCGCCTTGACCATTTCCACGTAGAACGAGCAGTATTCGTCCCACGCGAAGCCGTACAGAACGCGGATGGCGTCTGAATATTTGAATGTGAGCAGGTTTTGAGTGAATTCTTGAGCGACGGTCGACAGTCGGCTGAGCAGCCAGCGGTCTTCCAGCGTCAGCGACGATTCCTCAACCAAGCCCGGCGTGTATCCTTCCATGTTCATCTGGACGAATCGGCAGGCGTTCCAGAGCTTGTTGCTGAAGTTGCGCCCCATTTCAAAGCGTTCCGAAATGACGGCGCCGCGTTTGAGAGCCAGGTCTTCTTCGGACTTCGCCCATTGAGTGCGGAAATATTCCTTGCATTTGGGGCATTTGACGCGCGGACGAACGCGGTTTTCCCGCGTCTGCTCTACTCTCGCGCCGCAGTACGGGCACTCGAAGTCAACCGGCAGACGGACGTCTTGATTTTCCGTCGTCAGCCACGCCATGCCGAATCGCAGCGCGTCGGCGCCGAACTTATCGACAACGTCCAGCGGGTCAACGCCGTTGCCTTTGCTCTTGGACATCGTGTCGCCGAACTTATCGAGAATTTTCGGGTGAATAAACACGTCGTGGAACGGGACGGTGTTGCAGTTCTGCAAGCTGGTCAAGACCATTCGCGCCACCCACAGCGTGATGATGTCACGCGACGTAATCAACAGGTCGGTCGGATAGAACTTCGCCAGTTCCGGCGTCGCGTCCGGCCAGCCCATTGTGGAGTGAGGCCACAAGGCGGACGAGAACCACGTGTCCAAAACGTCCTGATCCTGAACGAGCGTATGACCCGGGACGGCGTTAGCGTCGAGCGTCCCTTCCTGAACGCAAATCCACCACTGGTTGTTGGCGTCGTCGTGTTTCCAGATAACGTCAGTTCGACCGGCGAACGCGGCTTTGAGCTCTTCCTCCGGGCAGTCCTCGCAGTACCAGATCGGGATTTGGTGTCCCCACCACAGCTGACGTCCGATGGGCCAGTCCCGCTTTTCGCTCAGCCAGTCCAGATAGCCCTTGGCGTATCGTTCCGGGTGAATCTTGACGCGCCCGTCGATAACGGCGTCCATAGCGGACTGCGACAGCTGATCCATGCGGACAAACCACTGATCCGACAGGAACGGTTCAATCGGCGTTTTGGAGCGGTCGGACATGGGCAGTTCAATCTCGCGGTCTTCCACCTTGAGCAGAACGCCGATCTGTTCCAGTTCCGCAACGACGTTTTCTCTCGCCTGATAAATCGTCTGCCCTTCGTACTTGCCGGCGTTGGCGTTGAGGGAGCCGTCTTTATTGAGAATGTTGATCATGGGCAGCTTGCAGCGGCGGCCGACTTCGTAGTCGTTGGGGTCGTGCGCCGGGGTGATTTTTACCGCGCCGGTGCCCAGCTCGGGCTTCGCCCAGATGTCGGCGACGAGCGGGATTTCCCGGTTCTGAATCGGCAGCATGACCATTCTGCCGTCTTTCGCCATTTCCGCCAAGGTCGTCAGCAGAGGCAGCAGTTCCACCCGACGTTTTGCCAGGTCTGCCAACTTCGCTTCAATTTCGGGCTTTTCCTTTTCCGGAGCTTCCGCAAGGTCTTTCGTCCATTGAGCTTCCAACGCGTCGTAGATTTTCGCCGGGTTGGGATGGACGGCAACGGCAGTGTCCCCGAGCATGGTTTCCGGACGGGTTGTGGCGACGGTAACGTATTCCGGTTCGCCCGGCTTCGGGTTGACGACCGGGTATTTCATGTACCAGAAATGCCCCTGAACCGTCTCGCTGAACACTTCGTCGTCGCTGACTGCGGTTTGCAGGTTGGTGTCCCAGTTGACGAGCTTTTTGCCGCGATAAATCAGGTCTTTCTGGAAGAACGTAAAGAACGTGTATCGAACGGCTTTGGCGCAGCGTTCGTCCAGGGTGAAGCGCTGACGGCGCCAGTCGCACGACGCGCCCATGCGCTTGAGCTGAGTCGTAATCCGCTTTTCGTACGAGTCTTTCCACGCCCAGATTCGGCTGACCAGCCCTTCCCGCCCGAGTTCATGCCGGGTCAGGTTTTCTTCTTCCTTAAGACGCTTTTCGACCATCGCCTGCGTTGCGATGCCGGCGTGGTCTGTGCCGGGCATCCAGAGGGTTTCAAACCCCATCATGCGGTGCATACGAATTTGAGCGTCCTGAAGCGTGTTGTTCAAGGCGTGCCCGAGGTGCAGAGCGCCCGTTACGTTCGGCGGTGGAATGACAATCGTATACGGCTTTTTAGTGGAGTTCGGTTCGGCGTGAAAACAGCCGTTTTCTTCCCAGATTTTCAGCCAGCGTTCTTCCGCTAACTGAGGTTCAAACTGTTTGGGCA
Source organism: Thermoguttaceae bacterium (assembly GCA_017557195.1). Taxonomy (GTDB): domain Bacteria; phylum Planctomycetota; class Planctomycetia; order Pirellulales; family Thermoguttaceae; genus RUG11551. Next base: position 7,786 of record JAFZAL010000066.1, read on the forward strand.
GCTCTTGCATGGCAGGATGGTTGGTTAAAGTGAAACATTTAAGTTGCGAGTTGCGAGTTGCGAGTTACGAGATTAATTCTCGGACGCGACAGCTCCTCCCGTGCATTTTCAATATTTGAGGAATTGTACTATAAATATTTAAAAAGTCAAGATACAGGGGGGGGATTTAGTTAGGAGTTAGGAATGAGGAGTGAGGAGTTGTGGGCGCTTTGCGGCGGAAGCCTCCAAAAGTCTTTTGTAGCCAAAAAACTCAGTTCCGCTGATTCGCGGGCGTCTTCGCCCCGGCGGCGAGGCGCCGCTATCGACCCGCGCCGACATGGTCGGTTCCTGATTGGAAGTGGGGAGCGCCCAAGAACCATTTTCGGACGCATAACCTCATCCACACGCTTGTGCGGCTTCGCACCCGCGCGCCTGACGAAACTCGCTCCCGTTGGTCGCTTTTACTTCCCTTCCTTCAATTTCCCATTATTCCTCAACCATCTCGGCGGAATCCGTTTCTTCCTTTGGAAGAGAATAATAATAGTCTTCAATTCGATGACGAATGGCGCGGTCTTTGTCTGTAAAAAAGCAGGAAACGTACTGTCCCATTTTCGAGTTCACGATGATTTGATCTTTCCAAATATTAATGCTCAACCAGTCATCTGTATCCTGTCCGGAATAAAGTTCCATCCACGGATAATAAGAAACGACTGAGATGTGATACCATCTTGTGGTAGATTTCCATTCGACAATGTCGTTGAACAGTTCGGAATCTTTGGGTATTACAAACGAGCGAGTCTCCCTGTCGCTTTCAAGTCTGAATGAACATTCAATATCTTCGTTTATAGGCGTCTGGATGCTAAACGGAGCTATCAATTTCAAAGAAACGCACAACGAAAATAAACATAGTACAATTCCAGCCGCGATTAACAATCCCCAGTATAACCGTTTATTCGATTTTGTTTCCATATCGAAATCCTGACTTCATGAAAATTCTGTTGTAAACGAACGAATAGCCAATTCAAACAAATACGCTCTCAACAATAGATTAAATCCAACATTTAGTATAATCTGTTCCACAAAAAATTGCAAGATAGGGTGTAAGCAAAATTTTCTTGCGAAGATAGATAAAATTGGAATATTGAATCGCGTCCCGGAGGGACGCAACTCTTGTAACCATGGGCTTCAGCCCACGGAATAATCGCGATAATATCCCCCTATCGCTTTAACCACTTTTCCTCCCGCGCCTCCGTTGGAGGCGCGAGAGGAAAAGTGTATTTTCGATTTTCTATTTATTCATGTTCTCCCTCCGGCGGTTGAAACCGCCGGTTACAAAGAGTATCGTCCCTTCGGGACTTTAGCGGACTAGCGTCCGCTGTCGCTATCGCGACGTTTCGTCTCTCATTCGGACAAATCTTCTATCCGCCGGAAAAAATATGCGTGCACCCTCCAAGGTATGACTTCGATCTAAATCTGAAAATCCTCAATTTTCTTTATTAGAATTCTCTATCTCACCCAAACACAAACAAAAACAAAAAATATTTTCATTTTTTTACATTTTTTTCTAAAATCGCGTAACCTCTCTATTGATTTATGCGTACAATATGATAGAATAAAACATAGACAACAGTTATTTATGACAATAAACACTTACAAAAGGATTTTAACATTTCAGCGCCTTAATTGCTCGGGCGCACAGTTATTGAATGAGCAAAATTTTGATAACCCCCTATAATCAAAAAAAGGAGGCCATCATGAAACGATTTTTGTTGTTTGCGCTATCGATTGTAGCGTTATGCGGCTTTGCCAGAGCCGACCGAGGAACTGCAGTTGAATTTGGACAGCTCCCACAGAAAGCCCAGACGTTCATTACGGACAATTTCTCACAAGCCGACATTTCGTCTGTTACTCAGGAAAGAGATGGCGATTACAACGTTTTCTTTACAACCGGCGTAAAGATCGAGTTTGATCGCAACGGCGATTGGGATAGCGTCGAGGGACGCGGCATTTCTGTCGCATTCGCTCCCAAGGCGATTCAGAATTACCTGAACGAAAAGCACGCCGGCGTCAAAGTCGTGGAAATTGACCGCGATTTGAGAGACAAAGAAATTGAGGTTAAACTTGCCGGCGGCATCGAAATTGAATTCGATTTGAACGGCGCATTCAAGCGTTACGACAGATAATCGTCGAAACTGTTACAAGACCCATCAATGAATAATCGTAGAAGAACCGGCGAATAGAGTCGGTCAGCGCGCCGACCGCTGCATCGGATAAAGAAAGAGCGTCCCCGAAAAGGGACGCTTTTCTGTTTCTATCTGTATTCCTTTCTGAACCTTACTCAGCAATAAAGCGAATCTGAACCGGTTCGCCGTCGCGGCATTTGTCCGGGGCGGAAAGGAGAATGAAGTTGTCTGTAACGACCGCGTCGTAGGGGTTGCCGTCCTGAATTTCGACGCCCTTGACGCGCTGCGGCAGGAACTGGAAAATCGGGCGGCCGCCGCGCTGCGATCCGTTGTAGGAAAGCAGTTTGAACGAGTCTTTACCCTTCAGCGGGGTAACGGTCAGCGTCCATTCCGTCTTTCCGCTGTCGAGAGCTTTGGACGTCAGTTCCTGTTTCCAGCCGCTGTCCTGCGCCTGAATTTTGTTCTGCCACGCCGGGTCGCCGTAAATGGCGACGACGTTCTGGTCGTACTCCAGCCCGCTTTTCATCTGTCTCGGGCAGTCCTCGCGGTTGAGATTCCAGGTCAGCGCCTGATTGTTGGCGTAGAACGCTTCCGCGACGGTGAACCGCCCGGGCTGTTCGACGTAATAGTCCAGCATGCCCCAGCCCATGTATCCGAACCAGCTCGGAACGACGTATCCAACCTGCGTATTGACGCCGGCGGAGTGAATCAGAGCCAGCGCCATCGCGTTTTCGCCGTCAATCCCGCCGATAAGGCAGTTGCCGACGCCCAGGTGGATTTTGGCGTTGGTTTGAGTAATCGCGAATTTGTCGTCGGTAACGGGTCGGCCGTAAAGCTGCCCTTTTTCCGAGACGAAAAAGCCGTTTCTGTACGTGTATCCAATCATCCAGTCGTGAGTCGAGGCGTGTCCGGACGTAACAAAAACCTGATTCTGCGCCATCGCGTCGGCAATGGGCTGGGTCGTGTCGGCGGGACCGTCGGCTTTCTCGACGATTTCCTTGCCCTTCTCTTTGGAAACGACTTTGCCTTTGACCAGCTCGTCGTAACAGATTCCGGAGTCAAAGGCGTTGAGCGGGACTTCGGTCGCGGCGCACAGAGTTGTAACAGTCATGTCGGGCGCAGCAACGATTCGCAGCGCGTCCGCCGGTTCAAACCCGGTCAAGATCGCCCAAATGGCGTCTGTATACGGGTCGTCGTCCAGCTGTCGGGTGAGTTTATGGCACGCGACGACAAACGCGGGTTTCGCCTCCGACGGGGCGCAGACGAAGCAGATATACGTCGGCTGCTGTTCTTTCAAAGCCGGCAGAGCGTCTGAGAGTTCTTTCCAGAGAACGACTTTGACGTCGAACTTCTCGGCGTACTTGTCTTTCAGAGCCGTAACGACCGGCGCCCAGTCCGCGTTCGCGTTGGTCTGTTCGCTAACCACGACGCTGTATACCGGCTTGACCGGCTCTGCTGCAAAAACCGATACGCTAATAACAATAGCGGCTAAAAATGATGCAACAAAGTTTTTCATAATGAGTGAGTGGGGTTGAGGTTATATCCGGGTCAGTCCGCACACGGATTTTACGGATGAAACGGATATTCGCCGATTGATTAACTGTTATCTAAAATTTGGGTTTTGTCCGAGTGAAGTTTTTTAACACGAAATACACGAAATACACGAAAAGGAACGAAAGTTTTTATATCTTAATATTTTTCGTAAATTTTTGCTTATTTCGTGTTTTTCGTGATTTTCGTGTTTAAAATTTCTTTGTAGCTTGAATGATTATTGATTTGTCAAATAACCAATCGGCGCAAATCGGTATATTCCCCGGGGGCTAACGCACCCCGGCTCGCCAGAATCCGTGAGCTAACGAACTACGGACAACGCCGTTCGTTACTTCCCATAAACCGCTTCGATGAGGACTTCCGGGTAGTCGGTGGCGAAGGACGTAATGCCGAGGTCGAGCAGACGCTTGTACGTTTCGACTTTGTCGCCCTGCGACCACGTAATGACCTGGAAGACGATTCCGCGGTCGGCGCATTCCTTGTTCATCTCCACCAGCTTGGCGCTCGACGGCGTGAACGGGTCGTCTTTGGACAAGTCCGTTTGGATGTGACAGTTCAGGTGCGTCATGCCGCGGAAGTTGTTGGCGCGAAATTCCTCGAATCGCTTTTCCAGATTCTCCAGGCTGAACTTGCCCCAGACGATTCCCATCCAGTGCATTCCGCTGCCGTCGGGAATGATGTCGTTCCATTCGAGAATCTTCTTATAGGAACCGCTCGTATAGAACGCCTGCTTTTGCAGTCCGTAGCAGCGGACGAGCTGGGCGATCAGCTCAGCCTGCGCGCGGGACAGACCCTTTTCGTCGATATAGAGAATCCGTTCCGGCGATCCTTTCATGGCGGCAAAGACCGATTCCAGCGTCGGCATACGTTCCGGGCTGAACTGGTCGCCGAGATACTTCCCAACGTCCAGCCGACGGACTTCGTCCCACGTCAGGTCGTTGACCGTCTTGTTTTTGACCTCGTCCGTTTCGTGTTTGAGGATTCGCCCCAGCTTGCCGTCGTGAAAGCAGACGGGAATGCCGTCTTTGGTAAACTGGACGTCGCATTCCGGGAACGCGCCGAGATTCCACGCCCAAAGAAAGGTTTCCAGCGTGTTTTCCGGACGCGAATTCCCGCCGCCGCGATGAAAGTTGAGCATGTACTTTACGTCTTTTGCCGCTACGGGCGGAAACTGAATCGGGGACGGCGGCAGCGTCGCTGGAGCCGGCGCGTCGTCCGCCAGCGCGAAGGCGTTCGCAGACGTCAGAAGACTTCCCGCGCTCAGAATCGCAGCGCTTGTTAAAAATTCTCGGCGAGTCGCCATGGTTTGTTACTCCTTTCGATATGGTAAATATTTGTGAGTTAGCTTCTAGCTCCTAGCCTCTAGCTTTGTAATTTTTAATTCCAGCATTAAATACTTAAGCTGAGAACTATGAAATCCAAGCTAATAGCTTCTTAGCTGTTTCTTACTCAATATATCCCAACTCGCCGCGCGTTTCAACCCCCCGGGAGGAAAAAATCAGATTTTTGAACGATTATTCGCCCCGTTATCGGAACAACGTCCCGCCGTCTACCAAAGACGAAGTCAGCAACCTTCTCGGATCGCGAGCGAAGCTCGCTGAAGAATTTAACCACAAAGAACACATAGAACACAAAGAAACAATCGGCGGACGCAAAGCGTTCAATTAGAACGACGCAGCGGTTCAATTTTAGGGTGGATCTGTGGAATTTCAATATTCTCTTGACAACGTCTATTTCTCTTATATAATAATTTAAATAAGGAAATGAAATTATAACAGCTTCCTGTTTCAAACAGCTAAACCCAGAGGAGACATTTTATGTCAAATACGCCATTTCTTCCTGACGCTAACCAGTCGTTTTCGCATGAATTAATAGCTTTGGAAAATCTCGGTAAAAGCTTTCGTAACGTTTACATTTTTATTGCGATTACTTTCGCGATCGCAATTGTCGCTCCTTGCGTAAATTTTATATGCTCTTTTTTTACTCAAAAAGCTTTGGCCGAATTATCTACAGTTATATACCTCATGTTTTGGATTGGCGGAATAATCTACTTTGTGTTCGCTGCATTTGTTTTGATTCAATTTTTTATTAACATCTGGAATACGCCTGCTTCTATCGTTCGCGGCGGGAGAATTGGCAAAGTTTTTGTCGGACTGCTTATTGCGTGCATTGGTCTGTTTTTTTGTTTTGACGCCATTCCAATTGAATACACAGGGCTTCTCGATTTTATCGTCATCATTCTCGTTATTGCTGAGATTATTGTTTATCTGGTATATATGAAACGTCTTGCAAGCGCTGTTGGTTCCTCACGCGTCAATCGCTGTATGAATTGTTTTTTATGCGGCGTCATAATATGTATTACAATGTTTCTCGTAAATACGATGACAGAGAATCTGACAATTCTGACAATCGAGTATATCCTGCGAGTTATTTTCGGACTTTTTTCTTTCTTCTCCTTCCTGCTATCCTCCTATTATATGTCGTCTGACATTTCAGCTTTCATTAAAAACCAAAGACAGCAAAACGTCAATTGTCAACCAATAAAACAACCGTAGTATTTGGAGTTTTGTGCATTTGGAAATCGAGACCGTGAATCTTTTTGAAATATCTTGACTTTTATTCATGATTGGATACAATATATAAAAAACAATGTTTCTTAACCATTCAAAAGGAGATTACAAATGAAAAACGTTACAAAATCGCTGTTGATGGTTTTTGCCGCGGTTCTGGTTTGCTGGAACGCGAGCGCGGCGTTCGCTCAAGCGACAGTTGACATCCCGGTAGCCCCCGGTAACTTTGATGAAACCGTTCCGTGGGATCAGCCGGAGATTGACGAAACCATCTCCGTTAAGGAATGCATTTCCGAAGCAGAAAAGGGAGACGCAGTCGCTCAAATCGAGTTGGCTCTCCGATATTACGAAGGCAAAGGCGTCGATAAGGACAAAGAAAAGGCGGCAGAATTAGCAAAGAAGAGCGCAGATCAGGAGAACGCAAAAGCGTTGTATTTTCTCGCGTACATGGAAAACAGCGCTAAAAATACGGCTCAAGCTCTTGGTCATTTGAAAATGTCAGCGGATAAAGGATACGTTTTAGCGCAGCGTGAAATGGGCATTATCATGTATTCCATTGGAAATTACAAACAAGCGTATCAATGGCATCTCAAAGCGGCGAAACAGGGCAATGTTCTGTCAAGCTATGAATGCGGCGCGTTCTTGCTGGCTGGTCAGGGCGTTAAGCAGGATTTGAAAGAAGCCGTTGTCTGGCTGCGAAAAGCTGCTGAGGCGGGATTCACGCCCGCTCAATTTGAGCTTGGCGTCTGCTACGCTCAGGGCGAAGGCGTCGAGCAGAGTTTTGAGGAAAGTTTCAAATGGATTTCAAAATCTGCTGAGAAAAACCATCCCAGAAGTTTGCTGATTTTGGGAATGTATTACATCAAAGGAATGGGCGTCGATCAAGACGTCGAAGAGGGATACAAATGTCTCGTCAAGGCGGCTAGACTCGGTTCAAAGGAAGCGCAAGCGATTTTGAGACAGCTCAATAGCCGAAATGACGACGAAGATTAAATTGAGATTCATTTCAATAATAATATCGAATGATTCGCGAATACCTGAATAAAGTCCAGCGGTCGGCGCCGCTGGTTCATTGCATAACAAACTACGTTACGGTCAACGACTGCGCCAATATTCTTTTGGCTTGCGGGGCGTCGCCGATCATGGCGGACGAGCCGGCGGAGGTCGAGGAGATAACGTCTCTGTGCAGCGCGCTGCTGATTAATATCGGAACGCTTAACGCGAGAACAATTGATTCCATGCTCAAGGCAGGGCGGCGCATGAACGAGCTGGGGCGCCCGGTTCTGCTTGACCCGGTCGGCGTGGGTGCGTCTACATTGAGAACTGAAACGGCTCTGAGGCTCATTTCGGAATTGAAGCTGTCTGCGATCCGGGGCAACGTCTCCGAGATCCGCGCTCTGGTTGGACAAACCGGTTCTTCCCGCGGCGTGGACGCTTGCCCTGACGACTTCGTTTCGGAATCCAATCTGGACGATGTCAAAGCGATGGCAGCAGCGTTGGCTGTGAAGACGTCTGCGATCGTTGCCGTCTCCGGCGCGATTGACGTTATATCCGACGGCGTAAATACGTTCGCCATTCGCCGCGGCCGCCCGGAAATGACGCAATACACCGGCAGCGGCTGTATGCTGTCCGCGCTCACAACGGCGTTTGTTGCGGCGGAGAATTCCGCCCAATCCTGCGCCGCCGCGTTTGCCTTGATGGGCATGGCGGGAGAACGCGCCGTCGAGAAAATGAATCAAACCGAGTCGGGCAGCGCGTCGATGGGCAAGTTCATCATCGACGAAATCTACAAAGCCCGGCGCGCTGCGGCTGATCCGATTCCCGTTGTTACAGACGGAGCGCTGAACCGTCAGCGTCTGCGGGACTCGATGAAACTCTACGCTGTTACGCCGTGCGGACTCAATGAATCTTTGATTCCCGCCGTCGAGTCAGCCCATAAAGGCGGCGCGACGTTTATTCAACTCAGAGAGAAAGACATCGACCAAGACGCGTTCCTCAAAGAAGCATTGGAAGTCAAGGCGTTGTGCAAGCAGTTCAACGTCCCGTTTGTAATTAACGACAGCGTCGGAATCGCCAAGCTGGCGGACGCGGACGGCGTTCATCTGGGTCAGGACGATATGCCGGTGGAACAGGCGCGGCAGATTCTGGGAGCGAACAAGATTATCGGCGTTTCCGCCCATACTGTAGAGCAGGCGCTCCAGGCGCAGCGCGGCGGCGCAGACTATCTTGGCGTCGGCGCGGTGTTCAACACGTCAACCAAGCTGGACGCCGAACCGATGTCAAAAGAGACGGTCAAAGCGATATGCTCTGCCGTCTCCATTCCCGTTGTCGCCATCGGCGGAATTACGCGCGACAATCTGTTACAGCTTTCCGGCTGCGGACTGTCCGGCGCCGCCGTCGTCTCCGCTCTGTTC
>JAFZAL010000067.1 GCA_017557195.1 Thermoguttaceae bacterium
GCTCCAGTAGCTGCTCCCAAGCCAGCGCCCAGTCGTGCTCCAGTCGCCGCCCCCAAACCATCACCCAGCCGTGGTCCGGTTGCTGCTCCCAGCCGCGGACCTGTAGCGCCGCCCAGCGCTCGACCGACTCCCAGCCGCGGACCTGTAGCGCCGCCCAGCGTTCGACCGACCCCTAGTCGCGGTCCTGTTACACCGCCCAGCGTTCGACCGACCCCCAGCCGTGGACCAGTAGCTCCACCCAGTGTTCGACCGACGCCGGGACCGAGACCAACTCCGGGTCATATAACCCCCGGTCCGAAACCTGGACCTGGTCATGTAACGCCTGGTCCGAAACCTGGACCTGGACCATCCCATATTCCGTCTGGAGGACGTCCAGGCTGGCAAACCAGACCGCACGATCATTTTGATAACATTTATCGCGACGTACACCGTGCAATGTATGGACCGAACGTTCCGCCGCCGCCCCACGCTCCGCGTCCGTACTGGAACAATTGGGGAGTTTCCGTTGCTTTGGGTTGGACTAACTTCGCCATCTCAACCGGAGCTTTTACGTTTGGTTGGTGGGATAACATGTACTACCGCGCTCCGTGGTGGAACTATTACTACTATCGCAGCGCGTATCCGGTCTATTACTGGTGGGGAACCCCGACGTGGAATAGCATCCGCGGTTTCTACCCAACGTATAACTGGACAAGCCCATTCTACTATGATTACGGTCAAAACGTAGTTATTGGACCTGATTCCTACGTATACATCAACAATCAAAGAGTAACAACTCAGTACGAATACGCACAGTCTGCGGCGGAATTGGCTTCGTATGGCATGCCGTCAACGACAGCGAATCAGACCAATCTTCAGTGGCTGCCGTTGGGTACGTTCGCGTTGTCAACCTCGCCAACCAATCCGCAAGCGTCAACCAAAGCGGCTATTCAGCTGGCTGCAACCAACGACGGTTTGATCAGCGGTTCGTTCTACAATCGAGACACCAACCAGACGTTCCCGATTCAAGGTCGAGTCGATCCGCAAACTCAGCGAGTTGCGTTCTACGTTATCGGCGCAGAAAACACCGTTTTTGAAACCGGTATGTACAACCTGACACAGTCGCAAACCCCGGTCATGATTCACAAGAACGGCGGCAGAACAACTCAAAATGCCTTGCTGGTTCGTTTGAATCCGCCGCAAAACGCTTCAACGACAACAGCCGTTCCGTACGTTCAGAATTCCACTCCTTATATTCAGGAGGATGACAACGTTGCTCTGCCAATCGTTGAAGAAACCGAAGCGGAATCGGTTGTTCACAGCATTTTAGATTAGTCGATCATTGTCGCAGCGCAGGATAAACGTCTGAGGATTTGTCAAGTTTCTTCAGACGTTTTCTGCGTTAGCGACTTTTTTGTTTTCGAATCGCATTTTTTACCTCGTTTTTTTATTTTTCCCATTCCCATGAAACACGTTTTATTATCTCTCGCTTTGACTGCCGTTTTAGGCGTTTACGCTTTTGCTGACGCTGACGTCCCTCCAGTAGTTGGACATCGCGGCAATTCTTCTGTTGCTCCGGAAAACACGCTTTCCGCGTATCGTTCCTGCATTGAAACTGGCGCGCAAGGCGCAGAATGCGACATTTATCGCACTACAGACGGCAAACTGGTTTTGGATCACGACGGCGCTTTGAAGCGAACCGTTCGCGATGCCGATGGCAATCCCGCCGCTGGACGCATTACCGATTACTCGCTGGCTGAACTTCGCACCATGGACTTCGGCGTCTGGAAGGGCGAACAGTTCAAGGGCGAAAAAGTCGCAACGCTGGAAGAGTATCTCGACCTGTTAAAAGGTACGACCTGCGCTCCGGTTATTGAACTGAAACAGACCGGTCTGGAAGCCGATACAATTGCCGCCGTTCGCGCCAGAGGAATGGAAAAAGAAACGACAATTATCGCTTTCAACGCTGACGTGATTAAAGAGTGCCGCCGACTTGCTCCGGAAATTAAAGCCGCCTGGCTTTGCACCAGAGGCAAAAACGAAACTAACGACCAGTACGCCGACCGCATTATTGACAAGCTCAAGGAAATCAACACGACCTACGTTGACCTGGAGCACTCTCCCGCCACGCCAGAATTTGTCAAAAAACTTCACGACAACGGAATTACCGTTATGGTTTGGACGGCTGACGACCCGGCTCGAATCAAGGCTCTGTTTGACATGGGCGTCGATTCCGTTACTACCAACGTTCCCGCAACGGCTCTGGAAATTTGGAAGAAGAAGTAAACGCTACTTTTTCCACAGCAATTCAGTAAACGCGAGCTTCGCCTTTTCCCATCGGGAAAGGTGAACGCCTCGCGCCAGGACAAGGTCAGGACAATTCCTGACCTTTTGTAATATTGTCTCGTAAATGCGTCGAATAAGGCGATTGGATTTCTGCCCGCGGGGAGAAAGATATTCATGTAACAGCCGACTGGACAGATAGTTCCCTTCCGCCATGGCGACCAGGTCCATAATCATGTCTGTCGCCTCGCCTTCTTTGAAACTGCATTTCTGAACATGATCAATAAAAAGAGCAGGGTTCCAGGCGAATCGGCGCAAAACGTCACAGGGAATATAAACTCTGCCGCGAAGAGCGTCCTCTTTTATGTCGCGAAGAATATTGGTCAGCTGAACGGCAAACGCCTGTTGTTCAATCCAGCTTTCGATTCTGCCCCAGGCATGTTCAACGGAAATGTCGCCCTGTTTTAATCCCCAGATTTTAACGCACGCCAAGCCAACCGTGCCCGCGACGCAATGACAATACCATTTCAGTTCGTCGACGTCTTTCAAAGGGCGAAAATCCGAATCAAACAGCATTCCTTCAATGACGTCTGTTACACAAGATTGCGGAATAGCAAACCGTTCAACAGCGTCTGAAAAGGCGGGAACAAAGTTGAAAAGCGTCCTGTCGTTATACGTTGGCGTGAATTCTTCCTGCGGAGTTAAAATCTGCTGACGAATCTCTTCAAGCCGATTTTTCTTCTCCTGAGGGTTTAACGCAACGTCGTCGGCAATGTCGTCAATCGTTCTCATAAACGCATACAGCGCCTCCATCGCCGTTTGCGACTCTGCAGGAAGAATCGAAATAGCGCGCCCAAAAGAACTCCTGGAGTTCTTAACGACCTGACGGCAGTATTGTTGAGACTGACTAAGCGAAATCATGGCTTGGGAGAAAACTGTAAAATTTTGCTCGACTCGGGAGTTAGAATATAAATTTTGCCTTCAAACGAAGCAACAAACGGTTTATCCGACTTTGACCAGTTAAACGCCCGGTCGCCGGCAACAACGCATTCAAACGTTCCGTCTGGACGAAACTTTTTGACGCATGGATAGTTATTTTCCGCAACGATAAACGACCCATCCGGTTCAATAACAAAACGTGACGGCGCGAACAGACCTTGAAAACTCTCCAGCGCTTTGCCGCGCTGTCCCCAAATGCGGGATGCGCTGCACTGACCGTCAGACTGAATCGGAACGAATCGGACGTTGTCTGGATCGGCAATCCAAACTGTATAGTCAGAATCTGAACCGCCGAAATGAATATCAATATTCAAATTTTTTCCGCATGGCGGATTGAGCGCTGACAGATTGATCGTTTGAATCAGTTCGCCGGATTTTTGGTCGTAAACCCGAAGCTCGCCTGCGCCGGAATCAGCAACAAAGAGCTTTCCGCCAAAAAATCGTATGGAATCCAGACGCGAATTCTCCGTAAAACCGGCAGTAAACTTTTTTGCCAAGTCTTTTAAGACGTCTTCTTTCGGTTCTGGCATCGACGTGGGAACAACCCATTGATATACGCCTGTATTGGCGCCCAAATAAACGGTAAGAGAATCAACAGGAATATCGGGCGCCCAGTCTGCAGATGTAACAGTTCCAATTGTCGCGCCGTCAATTTGTTGAGGAATTTCCGCTTCTGATGTAATCGGAGCGGTTAAACCAATCAAATAAAATTTCTTATCCAGAATGAAAAACAGACGTCCTGACGGATCAAGAGAAAAGTCGAGCGGCATCTCCAGCGAGGGCGTTGAGAGAAGTGACTCAAACTGATAGCCAAACTTCTCCTCCGGCGGTTCTGGACGCATCATATAATGGGGAACGGCTGGCGGGGGCGCTTGTGTAAAAATCACTTTAAAAACGCCAAAAACAATAACTCCGATTCCCAAACCGGCAAGAAGAACCCAGAGCGAATTAAGATTTGTCTTGTTCATTTTGAGCTGGTATTAATTGGCGCATAGAGCCAAGAGACTTTTCTCTAAACCCTATGCGCCAAAAGCCTGTAAATTAAGCGTTAAACTTACGGCAATTCCTTGATGCGGATGTTGCGGAATTCGACGTAGTGTCCGTGTCCGAGGAATCCGATCGCGCCCTTTTCGTTGTGAAGACCGGGGTGCTGACGATGATCCATCGTGTCGCCGTCGCCTTTGAATTCGGCAATGTCAGCGTCAACGATAACTTTGCCGTTGACTGTAACTTTGATCTTGGTTCCGTTGACGTAGATTTCTTCAGTGTTCCATTCTCCAACCGGTTTTTGGCAATCGCGATCAGCCGGGACGATGCCGTAAATGGAGCCGTGGTACTGATACGGCTGCAGATGACGATAGGCGCTGCCGGAGTTGTCCAGAACCTGGATTTCCATGCCGTAATAAGCGGCGTCTTTACCGCGTTCGCAGCGAATTCCAACGCCGTTGTTGGCGTTTTCCGTCAGTTTGAATTCGAAACGATAAATGAAGTTTTTGTAGTCTTTGGCGAGATAAACGTTTCCGCCAGGCTTGCAGACCATAACGCCGTCTTGAGCGAAGTAACCTGTCGTATCTCCGTTCCAGCCGTCCATGGTTTTACCATCGAAGCAGCTGACAAATCCGTCTGCTTTTTCTTCGTCAGAAACCGTCTGGCAAAACGCCGTACACGGAACCGACAAAGCAACTGCCAACAAAGCAAAAATAAAATGTTTCATGATTAGACTCTTTCTTAAAAAAATGTACGATTAGTCCCCCCTGCAACGATACAGCGTATGGACTTTTATGTATATTCTAATCAAAATGCAAACGAAAAAAAAGGGGGGGAGATAAAAAAACGAAAAAAAAGCCCTTGGGAATTTCTTCTCAAGGGCTTTAATATACATAAGGCGGAACGTTCGTTGCACCGTAAGCAAGTCGTCTCCAATTCATCTTTTCTAAGTTCCTTAGAAAGGAGGTGATCCAGCTGCAGGTTCCCCTACAGCTAC
>JAFZAL010000068.1 GCA_017557195.1 Thermoguttaceae bacterium
CGTGCCCATAAAGGACGGCAGACCGGCGCCGACGCCGATATAAACCGCGTCAAAACCTTCTTCGTTGAGCAGTTCGTCGACGGTAATCGTCTTGCCGATAACTTCGTTCGTCTCGATTTTCACGCCCAGCTTTTGCAGGTAACCGACTTCCGCTTCGACAATCGCTTTGGGAAGACGGAACTCCGGAATGCCGTACATCAAAACGCCGCCGGGACGGTGAAACGCCTCGAAAATGGTAACGTCGTGTCCTTTGAGAATCAAAGAGCCGGCGACGCTCAAGCCGCTGGGACCGGAGCCGACAACGGCGATTTTCTTTCCGGTAGCCGGGGCTTTTTCAGGAATCGTAACCAGACCGTTTTCGCGTTCGTAGTCTGCGACGAAACGTTCACAGCGGCCGATCGCGACCGGTTCGCCTTTAATCCCTAAAATGCACTTGGATTCGCACTGTTTTTCCTGCGGGCAGACGCGTCCGCAGACGGCGGGCAGCGCGTTGGTCTTTTTAATCGCCTGAGCCGCTTCAGCAAACTTGCCCTCTTTGGTCAGAGCCAAAAAGGTCGGGATTTCAACGGAGACCGGGCAGCCCGTTCGGCACATCGGCTTTTTGCAGTTCAAGCAGCGGGACGCTTCCTGCATTGCCATTTCAGCGGTGTATCCCAGCGGGACTTCCTTAAAATTATGAGCGCGAACCTTGGGGTCTTGCTCCGGCATGGGGGTTCTTGGAGTTGGCATAATGTATGTGGATGAATTAGGTTAGTTGTTAGTGGTTAGTGGTAAGTGCTTAGTGCATAGTGCGTAGTGCGTAGGAAATCATCTACTGCCTACTGCCTATTGCCTACTGCCTCAATATACCTGTTCAGCGAGCATTTCTCCTGTTCGCAGTAAATTCTCTGACGCTGCATGACTGAATCCCAGTCGATGAGGAAAGCGTCGAATTCCGGACCGTCAACGCAGGTGAACTTGACCTTGTCGCCCAGCTTGACGCGGCAGCCGCCGCACATGCCGGTGCCGTCAATCATAATCGTGTTGAGGCTGGCGATGCACTTCAGATTGGGGTACTGTTCCGTAAACGGCTTGGCGGTGAGCGTTGTGAACTTCATCATGATGGCGGGGCCGATCGTATAGACGCAGCCGATTTCCGAGCCACGGGTTTCAAGGATTTCTTTGACAGGTTGAGTAACCAGAGCTTTGCGTCCGAAAGAGCCGTCGTCCGTTACAACGATGTGTTCGTCGGAAACGGAAGCGAGTTTGTCCGTCCAGAAAAGCAGGTCTTTGGTTCTCGCGCCCTGAACGGAGATGACTTTCACGCCGCTTTCGCGGAACGCTTTGGCGATGGGGTAAATCGGAGCGGTTCCGACGCCGCCGGCGACCATAATAACCGTGCCGAAGTTGGTATCAATTTCACTTGCCTGTCCGAGCGGGCCAATCATGGCGTACAGGCTCTGACCGACTTCCAGCGCAATAACCTTGCGGGACGTAACGCCGACAGCCATGATAACCATGGTAATCGTGCCTTTTTCGCGATCGAAATCGGCAATCGTCAGCGGGATTCGTTCGCCGTTTTCATCCGGCATAACAATGAGAAACTGCCCGGCTTTGGCTTTGAGCGCCAAACGCGGGTTCTCGACGACCATTTCCCAAATATTGGGCGCCAGCAGGGTTTTGCTGATAATCTTAAACATTGTTTTGAAGTGGGTTAGCAATGACGAAAAATTCCCTCAACGGCGCGCGCCATTGAGTTAATAGGGATTATTAACTCTCTTTATCGGCAATTAATACGCTAATATATAATCAAGTTAAGGGAAGAATCGTTGTTTTGTCCAATTTATTTGTTTTAAACAACGGATAAAAAATTATTAACGTAATATTATTGCACAAAAATTTAAAAAGTCAAGGGAGACAGGGGAAGGTGAGCAAAATGGGATAGAAGAATTTGGGATTCTTTCCATTCATTACCCCTTTTTTGACCCATCTTCCAAACTTTGAAAAACATGCTATAATATATTGAAAACAAAATTATCATGGATAAAATATTATTCCTTGGACATAGCGGACTTAAAGGCGGCGCGGAGTACTGTCTCGACATCATACTGCGGAACATCGATTTGACGCTGTACGAGCCGGGCGTGATTTTCGGGTGCGACGGCCCCATGATTGCTACGCCGCAAAATCGCGGCATCTGGTATCAGACGCGGTCGCTCAACTGGTGGATGCTCTATCAGCCCAGCTTTTGGGAATGGAAAAACCGCCTCGTCAGCCCGTACCGAATCTATAAGCTCGTCCAACAAATCAAGCGGAACGACATCAAACTGGTTTATACCAACACAGCGTGTATTTTTGAAGGCGCAGTCGCAGCCAAAATCGCGGGAGTTCCTCACATCTGGCACATTCACGAGGTTCTCAACAAGCAGTACATGCAGCCGCGGTATCTCCCGATGAACTTTATCGGGAAGACGATAAACCGGCTATCTGACCGAGTTATTTTCGAGTCGGAAGCGTCCAGAGAAATCGGTTCGAAGTGGATTCCGCTGGAGAAGTCCATTGCCATTCCCAACTCGGTTCGTTTTACCGATACCGAGGGCTACGAGTCCGGGTTCTGCCGAATGAAGTTCGGGATACGCCCCAGCGAAATCGTTATTCTTTGGGCTGGACGCTTTTCAGACCGCAAAAACCCTATCGCCTTAATCGACGCATTGGAAAAGATGAAGTATACAGAAGGCGTCCGCGTTCTGTTTGTCGGCGACGGCCCGCTCAAGGAAGAGATGGAAAAGACGATCAAAGACCGTAGCATGGAATCGTGGGTTCAAATTTTCCCGTTCCAGGATAACATCCGGTCCGTCCTGGCTTGTGCCGATATTTTAACGCTCACGTCTGTCGAGGAATCGTTTGGGCTGGTTCTGGTTGAAGCGGGCGCGTTCAGAATTCCCGTTGTCGCAACGCGAAGCCAGGGGCCTAACGAAATCATTATTGACGGCAAGACTGGATTTCTGGTTCGTCAAAACGACCCTGACCATTTAGCGCAAAAGCTCGACAGGCTTGTTTCCGATTTGCCGCTGCGCTATCGTCTCGGCAAGGCAAACCATCGGCGCGTTTTGGATGAATACAATCCCGTAACAAACACGCTAAAGATTCAAGCTGAAATTGACAAACTCCTTGCCGCCCACAAGCCGGAGCAGAAACCGGAATAACAGGGAAATATTGAGAGTGGTAAGCGCTTAGTGGTAAGTGGTTAGTTGGGAGAGCGCTTGCGTCCTTATTACTTACTACTTACCACTTACCACTAAACATTCAACTTCATAGTTATCAGATAATCTTATGAACTACAGAACCGAACACGACAGCATGGGGGAAGTTCAGATTCCCGCCGACGTTTACTACTCAGCGCAGACTCAGCGCGCCATCGACAATTTCCCGATTTCCGGTCAGCCGATTCCCAAAGAGCTGATTCACGCTCTGGGGATTGTCAAAAAGGCGTGCGCCCGGGCGAACAAGTCGCTTGACGTCTTTTCGACGCTTAAAAACAAGATTACCGACCAGCAGTACGACGCGATTGTAACAGCGTGTCAGGAAGTTGCAGACGGCAAGTTCGACGACCAGTTCCCCATCGACATTTATCAAACCGGGTCGGGGACGTCGAGCAACATGAACGCCAACGAGGTCATTGCCAACCGGGCGATTGAGCTTTCCGGCGGCGACCGGTTCGACCAGAACAAGACGATTCATCCCAACGACCATGTCAACTGCGGTCAAAGTACAAACGACATCTTCCCGACGGCGATTCACGTCGCCTGCGCTCAAGAGATTATGAACGCGCTTTTACCGGCTCTGCGAGAAGCTACTCGCGTTTTGGCGTCAAAAGCGGACGAATGGAAAGACGTCCTGAAAATCGGGCGCACTCATCTGGCGGACGCCACGCCCATGACGCTGGGACAGGAGTTCAGCGGGTTCGCCCGACAGCTTCAGCAGTCCTGCAAGCGGGCGTCGCAGGCGGTCTATCCGCTTTTGGAACTCCCCGCCGGGGGAACTGCCGTTGGTACGGGAATCAACGCTCATAAAGAATTCGGCAACGTCGTCGCCCAGTACATCGGTCAGGAGACGGGGTTGAACTTTGTCGAAGCGGAAAACCATTTTGAAGCCAACGCCCAGCGAGACGCCCTGGTCGAAGCCCACAGCCTGCTCAAAGCGGTCGCTGTTACGCTTTTTAACGTCGCGAACAACATTCGGTTCCTCGGTTCCGGACCGCGCTGCGGTTACAACGAAATCGTTCTTCCAGACCTTCAGCCCGGCAGCTCGATCATGCCCGGCAAGATCAACCCGGTTCTTTGCGAAAGCCTCATGCAGGTCTGCGCTCGGGTGATGGGCAACGACTTCGCCATCAGCCAGGCGGGCGCCGCGTGCGGACAGTTTCAGCTCAACATTGGCATGCCGTTTATGGGCGCCACGGCGCTGGAATCGATTAAACTTCTTGCCAACGCGACCGACGTTTTTACCAAACGCTGTCTGACGGGCTTGCAAGCCAACGCCGACAAATGCTCAGACGCGATTGAGAAGTCCCTCTCGATGGTAACGGGATTGAACCCGTACATCGGATACGAGAAAGCTGCCAAACTGGCGAAACAGGCGTTTGCGGAAAACAAGACGATTCGTCAGCTGTGCCTTGAGCTGGGCATTCTTCCGGAAGACCAGCTCAACGCCGCCCTCGACCCCAGCCGCATGGCGGGAAAAGAATAATTTTGTAACAAACGCATTAGAAATATTGCAATAAGGAGAATGGCGATCATTCTCCTTATTTGTTACATGCGATTTTTGCGTTTTTCTATAAGGTCATAAACAAACAACCCAAGTACTACAACAGGATAGGCGCCACAAATCACGTTAGTAATTTGATCCCCAATATCGCCTAATAAAATATGAAGCCATCCTTTAACGGTAGTAAGAACTACTATTACAATGAAGGCATAAAAAATGTTACGGACAAAACGATATCGATAATTCTCTAAACTGAATTCGCGCGAACGATTAAACGGATACGATAAAACTTCGAGAATTATTACAAATAAACAAATCCCGAATAGCAATCGTAATGCTAAGCTGATGGCATCCAAAAGGGCGTTTGCAGGGCAAAGGACAGGGGCGATGGCGTCGTACAGGGAATTCATGTCTAATCCTGTTTGTTCATATTCTGTATTTGGCAGATTCCTTGCGTCATCGTTCCCATTGGGCAGAACGCGCACCAGCTTCTCGGCTTAAAGAGAGCCATCATAATCAGACCGATTATCGCCGACGTAAGCATCAAGCTATAGAACCCGTAGGCGAATTGAGCAACCCAGACGTACGATTCCGGGAGTAAATCTGGCGAGTACGCCCATTTCCACGGAACTTTAAACGTCCAGAGGAGCGTTACCGCCTGTTTGAGCGAACCGGCGCCGGAGGCGACAAAGTACGTTTGGACGATGATGCTCGTGAACATCGCCAAAAAGAATACGAGAAAACCGTATCGAAACCAGCGCGACGACAGGAATTTGGGAGTGGACTTGTTACGGCTTAAATGGAACGTCGCGCCGAGCAGGTTGAACAGCTGACTGCGTCCGCACATGTGGTTACAGAACCACTTGTTTCCGAAGAATATCGCAAATATCAACGGGAGAAGGAAGTCGAACATGCCCAGCCAGGCAAAAAGGATATTGAAGAATCCCAGCGCAAAATAGACAATCGCCCAAATCCAGAAATAATCATACCAATGTTTCTGTTTCATGACTCTCCTTCCAGCGCTTTAACCGTAGCTGCGCCTGACGGACACGCTTTGGCGCACAGTCCGCAACCGATGCACTTTTCAGCGTCAACCTGGGCGTGGCAACCGCGAACGACCTTAACTGCTTCTCTTGGGCAGACGTTCTCGCACGCGCCGCAGGAAACGCAATGCGAAACGTCAACTTCCGCTCTTCTTTTAGCCATTTTTGTATTTAGGAATTAAACAACGATGTAATATCTTTCCAACGTCTGTTATTATAATAAAAGAGAAATTCGATGTCAAGGGAATATAGGAGAGCATTTGGGGCGAACAAATTAATCTTACGAAGATAGAAACGATAGAGCATCGGATCGTGTCCCGAAGGGACACAACTCTTGTAACCGTGGGCTTTAGCCCACGGAAGAATGACGAAAAATAAAAATCGACAAATACTCTTTTCCTCACCCCAGCGCCTTTGGGCGCTGGGGTGAGGAAAAGA
>JAFZAL010000001.1 GCA_017557195.1 Thermoguttaceae bacterium
AAATACGTCTTTGATTACCTTCGCAGCGCCAACGTCTTGATATTTCTTATCAACATGGAAGACGTTTTGGGATGTTCGCCCAAACAGGCGCTGGAGAATTCTCTGGACGTCGACCAGATGTTTTACGTCCTCAACCAGAAAGCGAATTTCCCTCGAAAGACCGCGCTCGTATTGAGCCAGTTCGACAAGTATCGCGACGAACTCAAAGCTAAATACAACAACAATCTTCTGGAATACCTTCGGGCAAACTTTCCGCAATTGCATGGGCGATATATCCAGAATCCCAACTTTGCCGTTATTCCCGTCGCGGCTGTCGAAACAACCCAAACGATAATCGAAGATGGAATGACCAAACAGGTTCCTGTCGAAAATTTTTCCTCGTATAACCTGAAAAAGCTCATTTCGTGGATAGCCGGAGCCGTTGACGAACTTGCGCCATTAATGCCGAAAATAACGTTTCAACAACAGCAAACCAATATTGACGATGAGATTTATATTGACGATGATTTTGACGGTAATTCCCATACGGTTTTTGAACAGAATACAGATCAAAACAACGGGAACGCCTTCAACAACGTTACGATTAACGTTAATGCTTCTAATGGGACATACTCGTTTTCAACCAGTTCGTCAACTAAACAGGAAACCAATATTAACAACGTCTGGTCGATAAACAAAACTACCTCTGTAACAAAAACAAATATAAGAAAAGGCGCCAGTTCTTCTAATAAAATAACCACGACCCCTTACGAAGAATTTGGGTGTTGCGGCTGTATAGTTGTAATAGCGATGCCTATAATTGTTTTTGCCATCTGTTCTATTTTTTCACCCGAAAACTGCGATAGAGGCGCTGCTGTTGCTTTTTTGATTACTTTTATTTTCTATGCATTTGTTATGTGCATTTTGTCTATTATCAGAGATTTAGACAACAAGAAATACAAGAAATAACCGCCAAAGAAATAATGCTGTGTAACAAAAAGCCGATGACGATCTCGCCATCGGCTTTGCTGTTTTTCCTTTAGAATTGACGAATTGTCAGTTTCCCTTTGCGGGTTTCCAGCTGTCTTTCAGACTGACGGTGCGGTTGAAAACCAGCTTTTCCGGCGTCGAGTCCGGGTCGCAGCAGAAATAGCCGGTGCGTTCAAACTGGCAGCGGTATCCCGGCTGGACGGTTGCCAGAGCCGGTTCGACTTTGCAGCCGGTGAGAACTTTGAGGGAATCCGGATTGAGCTGTTCCAGCCAATCGCCTTCGACGTCGCTCAAACTCTGGCAGAGCAACAGTTTGTCGTACAGACGAACTTCGGCGTCGATAGCCGAGGCAGCGTCAACCCAGTGAATCGTCCCTTTGACCTTGCGGCCGTCGGGCGACTGTCCGCCTTTGGTTTCCGGATCGTAGGTGCAAATCAGCTCGACAACCTCGCCGTTTTCGTCTTTGACGAAATCTTCGCACTTGAGATAGTACGCCCAGCGGAGTCGAACTTCCTTGCCCGGCGCGAGACGGAAGTAGCCTTTGACCGGCTCTTCCATGAAGTCCGTCTTTTCGATGTAAATGGTTCGTGACATCGGAACCTGACGCGTTCCCGCCGATTCGTCTTCCGGATTGTTAATCGCTTCCAGATATTCAACTTTCCCTTCTTCCCAGTTGGAAATCGTTACCTTGAGCGGATTGAGAACCGCCATCACGCGCGGCGCGACTTTGTTGAGATGTTCGCGGACGCAGTGTTCCAGCAAGCCCATCTCGACAAGGCTTTCCATCTTGTTCATGCCGATTTTCTGGCAGAAGAGTTTAATCGCCTCGGGCGTGTAGCCGCGGCGGCGGATTCCGCAGATGGTTGGCATACGCGGGTCGTCCCAGCCGGAAACCAGCCCTTCCTGAACCAGCTGTAACAGTTTCCGTTTGCTCATAACGGTGTTGGTCAGGTTAAGGCGGGCGAATTCAATCTGGCGCGGATGATAAATCCCGAGGTTTTCGCAGTACCAGTCGTACAGCGGGCGATGGTTTTCAAACTCCAGCGTGCAGAGAGAATGCGTAATTCCTTCGATGGAATCGCTCTGCCCGTGGGTGAAGTCGTACATCGGGTAGATGCACCACTTGTCGCCTGTGCGGTGATGGGACTGATGAATAATGCGGTACATGATCGGGTCGCGCATGTTGATATTGGGCGAATTGAGATCGATTTTCGCCCGGAGCGTATAGCGGCCGTTTTCAAACTCGCCGGCTTTCATGCGTCGAAACAGATCGAGGTTCTCTTCAATCGGACGATCGCGATACGGGCTGGGTTTGCCCGGCTCGGTGAGCGTGCCGCGGTACTCTTTCATCTGCTCTGGCGTCAGTTCGTCAACGTAGGCTTTGCCGTCCAAAATGAGCTTTTCCGCCCATTCGTAGAGTTGGTCAAAGTAGTCGGACGCATAATGCAGTTCGTCCCAGTCGAAGCCGAGCCAATGGATGTCGTCCATGATGGAATCGACGTACTCGACGTCCTCTTTGGTCGGGTTGGTATCGTCAAAACGGAGATTGCAGCGTCCGCCGTACTCCTGCTTGATTCCAAAATTGAGGCAAATGGACTTGGCATGCCCGAGGTGCAAGTAGCCGTTCGGTTCCGGGGGGAATCGGGTAATCGTCTGCTTGTGCTTGCCGGACGCCAAATCGTCTTCGACAATTTTACGGATAAAGTCTTTCGTTTCTTTCGCTTCGTTCAGGTTTTCTTCGGACATGGGTATGACCTTGAATAATAGATGTAATATCGAACTGCAAAACCGGGCGATTACGTCCTCCCGGCTTGCCGCGTTTTTCGCTTTTAAACACTTGTTTTTAATTATATATAAATAAGAAATTTGAACAGCCCCCCTTTTTGATAATTATTCTGCAAAACAAGCTAAGGTTCTTATTTGAGCGCAAACGGTCAGGCGTAAGCAGAAGATTGACGAGCGACAGTCCTCCCCTTTTCGACTTCACAGTCCACTTCTCGCTTGCACTTGACCTGCAACCATTCGCCCTCCCCGCTTTTCAAATTTCTAAATTGTTTATAATAGAAACATAGGCAATTAATTAGATTGCGTTTGCAGATATTGAAATCAATTTAATATGTTAGAACTTACACAAACGCCTCAGGGCGTTATCCTGCTGGTAAAGGCGCAGCCGGGAGCGCGAAAGAACGAAGTCGCCGGCGAACGCAATGGGCGATTGCTGGTCAAGTGTACGCAAGCCCCGGAAAAAGGCAAGGCGAACGACGCGATTGTCGAAATTCTTGCCAAAGCGCTGGACGTCAGAAAATCAAGCATTTCTCTGATTTCCGGTCAAACGAACAGCGAAAAGAAATTTCTCATCGAAGACGCGACTATTGAAGAAATCGAGGCAATAGGCAGTAGGCAGTAGGCAAGAGGGAATAGAAATTCTCGCAACTCACAACTTACTCCTCGCTGTATTCCAACCCAAGACGTTCCGCGGCAACGGTTTTCCACGGTCCGCTGGGCGTCAAGTCCCAGAATCGCTGCCAATGAGCGAGGGCTTCGTCTGAGCGTTCCATATCGTCTAAAAGCGATGCAAGATGATAATGAGCGTCAGCGTAATCGGGAAACTGTTCCAAACACCCTTTGAACGCGGACTCGGCAGCGGAGTTCCGTCCCTGCTGTTTGAGTATGCAGCCCAGATTGAGACGGGCTTCGAGGTTGTCCGAATCGTATTCTAACGCGATTAACAAACGTTCCTCTGCAGCGTCAAGGCGTTCCAAATGAAACAGAATGTCCGCCAAAACGACGTTGTCTTCCGATAACTGTTGTAACGAATCCGACCGGTACGCCAGCAAAAGCAGCCGTGCAGCGGCAAGAGCGTTGTCCCAGTCTCCCGCCTGCTGTAACGCAGCAATGTCTTCTCGAAGCGTCTGTTCTGATACCGGCAAGGGCGCGGAATCGTCCATAAATACCAGATCCAAAATAGACGCAAAGTCCGTCGGTTCCGGTTCAGACTCAGTTTGAATTTCCGATTTATCTACCAGTTTCCATGGAAATCCGAGCGGAGATTCTTTGGGAGAATCCGCGGATTCCAGATCGCTTGCTGCGTTGTTTTGAGAACGAAGTTCGTAATCCGGCGCATCGTTCAAATCGAAGTGCAGCTGACCGCGAGAGTCGAGAATATCTGAGCCGATTCGAAACAGAGCTTTTTTCCCGGAAAGAAGAATGGAAAGCTGATCCAAAGAGCGAACGGCGGAAGGGATATATTTTCCGAGCTGTTCGATTTTTTCTTTAATAAGGGCAGGGGAAACTCCCTTTTCCAACAATTGGGCCAATGAACGCGCCCCGTCTACTTCCCGAAGGTCGTAGTAAGGGAGTTTCTTAACCTGCCTGACCGGGTGAATGAGTCCCATGCGGCTCCACTGACGAATTGTCACAACAGGGACGTCTAACATGGACGCCAGCATGGACGGCGTATACAATCGCATTAAGGACGTTGACGCATCGGTCGGGGCGTCAGCTTGAACGGATTGAGAGCCGTTATTTCGGGCGGCGTCGAATTCATCTAAACGCTGCCACAGTTTGGTTTCGGAAATGATTTCCAGTTCGCCTCGGCTGACCGCGTCAGCCATCTCAGGCGTAAGCCAGGAATCTGTATCCAACAGCATGGAAAGATCGTCTGCCAGAACAATCAGATTGAGCTTGGCGTCCAGTTTTCGTGACACTTTTGCTCCGTATTTTCGAACCAGATCGGAAGCGTCGCGACGCGACATCCCAAACAGACGACCGACAAAGGCGACTCGTTTGTTTTCCAGTTCTCCAGGTTGATTGGGAGCAGAACTTTCCATGACATCTTAAACTCTGGACGATCGAGAAACAGCAGTTTCAATTGCTTCTGTACTTCTCAATCGAATCCAGAAAAATCAATATTCCGGTTCCGGACCAGGAATCGGTTGGGAATCCAAAGGCAGAGTCGGAACGGAATCTGCATCCAAATCGGCGGTGGGAATGTCAACGGCGCTTAAATCCGCATCAACGTCAACTTTAATCGATTCAGAATCTGCGTTGGCGTCTGGAATGGACGTCGTCGGCTGTTCAGCCGGCGCGCTGAGTTCGCGTGGCTGTTCCGGAGCAGGAGCCGTCGGTTCCGGAGTCGGTTGACCCGGAAGAACGCTTTCCTGCTTGGCGTTTTGAGCTTCCTGAGCGCTATTCGCCGAATAAACCTGTTCAAACTTGGCGTCAGCGGTGTTGTTTGTCGCTTCGTCAGTTGTGGCAGTCGGATAAACGGATTCAGCTGACTGCTGAGAATAGGTTGTCGGCTGAGCGTTGTCGTTAACCAAAATGGACTTGTCAGACTTGGCGGCGTCGGCAGATGTCAAGGCTGGAGCAGACGTTTCTGCAGGAGCCTGATACTGAGCCGGCGGAATGGCGTCCATTGTAGACGCTGACGGATTGGGGCTGGGCGTGTACGGAGTCGGGATGGAGTCGTAAGACGCCGGAGCCGGAGTCGAAACTGGAACGGGAGCGCCAAGAGTGCAGCAGGACGCTGACGGCGCGTTTTCGCAGTACGTATAAGGAACCGTTCTGGTTACAACGCGAGGAACGCAAATCGTCTTTGTAACAGGAGTGAGCTTGCAGACTCGAACCGGATACTCTTCCGTCTTTTCTTCCTGAATGGTTTTGCAAACAGTGTACGGAACCTGTCGAGTGCGGACTTCTTCCCGATATCGGGTTTCGGTAACCGGGATCCGCTTTTCAACGATTTCAACTCGCGGTTTGAGAACCGTTTGAGGAATCTTGCGGACAACCTGTTCCTGAACCGTTTCCGTATAGGAGTACGGAATCATTTCGCGAACAGTCTGAGGAACCATAATCGTTTCCGTTTGAGGGACCTGTTCGCAGACCTGCTTCATAACAGTTCTGGTAACGGGTTTCTGAATGGTAACAGGATTGGAAACCCATTCCTTTTTGACTTCGTACGTTCCCTTCTTGTTGGTTTCACGAGGAACCCAGTACAGACCTCCCGGCTTGCGAGCGGTTTCGCCAGTGGCGCAGTCTGTGATGTCTTTTCCGGACTGCCATTCCAGTCTTACGGGGAAGAGCGGCTGACGTTCTTTTAATTCCATCTTTTCGACATAGTAGCCGCGGTCTTCACAGGTAGTAACCATGGTAGTTTCTTCTACCGGAACGGTTCGCGTCTGATTGTGTATAACGGTTCTTGTCACAGGTCGCTGAACGGTGTAGACGTGTTCTCTTTGACCAGTCTTCACAACGGGACGGCAAACAGTCTGAACTTCTTCCTGAAAAGAAGTCTCTTCAGTGTATTGAAGTTGACGTTCCGTTACAGTTTTGTACGTAGTTACGGTGTAAGGAACGCGAACGGTGTACTGTTCCTCCCGCATTGCGGTTTCAGTAATCGGTCGGCTGACAGTGCAGGTTCTCTTCCGCATTTCAGTCGTCCAGGTGGGGACGAGTTCCGTAACCTGCTTTTGCTCGTAGACGGTTTCGTAGATCGTTTTGTATGCCGTAACCTGACGTGGCGCGCATTGCGGCGTGCAGCAGACGGGCTGTGGGTCGGCGCATGTAGCGCAGGAACCGCCCCACTGATAAGCGGCGCCGCCGGCAAAGATGACGCTGCTAGCCAAAATGGTCGCCCAAACGGGCGCAGTTCTCAGCTTCAAAAATCCAAACTTGTTCATTGTTGTACCTCCAGGATGCGTTGGAAATTTGCTTTGTCAGACTCTGGTCATGATTGAGTTGGAGACAAATGACGCTTTGAGTCTTCCAAAAAGTAGGGTTTTTAATTCCGAAAAATCATTTTCGAGCGCTGTCGATTGTTTCGGAAATGCGAGTTTGTCCGATTGTCGCAATTGTTTGGGTGATAACTGCTGTGCCGGTCAACACGGCTGTATCAACAAACGAGTATTTGCTGATAATTACGGACAGTGCGGTTATTCCGAAAGTTTCGACTGTTCTGAATAGCCGTTTAGAACGGTTATGTCGATCGAAAGTCGAAAAAAATCTCGAAATTTTTGGGATATAGTCTCGTCAACTTTGAAGAACGTGATATAATCTTCTTAGCGACTTCTATATCTTTTACATACTCATTATATACAGAGATGTTCAATTTATCAATGAGTTATTTAACGATTTTTCAGGATTTTCCGCAAATGGCGCCGTTATAATCGTTATAATCCCACCTATACAACAACTACAACTGTCAAAAATAGCCTGAATAACCGGATTATCCGGTATAATCATCTTTTTAGAGATTGAAAATTATTTATATTCTTTGTCAAAATCTGGACAAATCGTCAATATTGATAGGGATTTCTTCCGAATATAAATATGTCGTTATAAATCTGAGATAATAGACGCTCGAAAAAACGGCTTAAATATTTAAAAGGAATAAAGCGTTTTCCAGGCGCTCAATTCAGATTTTTTCCTGTATTTCATGTTTTTTGGAGATTATTCCAAAGTTTTACACAAGTTTTTTGCTGTACCGTTCGATAATTACAGTAGTAGATTCCGAAGACGATTTGGAAACAAATTTGTATATAAGAAAAGGGTTATTCCATGCAACGTAAATTTTTACTTTCGATTGGCGTTACGCTTCTTGGCGTATTTATTCTTAACGCCGGATGCACGTTATGCACCGTAGGTCCGAGCCTGGGAATTTTCTCGGTTCCGGTTCCGGTAAGCCCTTACTTCCAGCAGGCTCAGGAAGACGCCCACTGGTATAAGGAAAGATACAAGGACGTTCAAATTCTGCCGCCGCTGGTACCTGGCGCTCCGTCAGACGCTCTCGATCCGCCCAGCGACGACCAGGTTATGGTTGCTCTGGAAAAAGCTCGACCGGTTAACGGCGGCATCCCGTTCCTCCAGGAACGTCAGCGCAACAACGTCCGTATCAAGAAGGAAAAGATTGCTGACTACATCGACGAACCGCGTATGTATCCGCCAGCTGGCATGTGCCAGGTGCACCACTCGCACTGGAAATGCACGGTTTACTTCACCGAAGTTACTCGAGTTGGCTGGCCGGTTCCGTACACCGCCACTAACGAAGAAGCTCAGGAAGTTGTCCTGATCGACCTCGATCACCTCCACATGACTGGAAATCCGGCTGGCGCCAATCCTACGCCGTGATTCCTTAAACAACCTTCAGACGAAAAACACGCTGCTCGTCTGACCTGCTGGAATAAGTTTACCCTTAAAGGCGGAGAATCCGATTGCTGATTCTCCGTCTTTTTTTTGTTTGGATCGTCCGGATCGCGGTTAGTAATAAGTTTTTAGTGGTTAGGACGCAAGCGTTCATCTGTGCTTCTGGGGAGCGGACATTGTCCGCGATTTAGGCGGGTAATACCCGCCCCCCGTAAGCAGGTTAGGACGCAAGCGTTCATCTAACTTACCACTTACCACTAACCACTCCCTACTCCCTACTCCCTACTCCCTACTCCCTACTCCCTACTCCCTACTCCCTACTCCCTACTCCCTATTCCCTACTCCCTATTCCCTACTCCCTATTCCCTACTCCCTATTCCCTACTCCCTATTCCCTACTCCCTATTCCCTACTCCCTATT
>JAFZAL010000069.1 GCA_017557195.1 Thermoguttaceae bacterium
CCAAACCCCGGACGACGAACGCGTCCAAAAAGAAATCGACCGCTTGACCCCCGATGGCGGGGGAGCCAATCCGCGCTGCCGCGCGAGACGTATTATAACCGCTCCCGCTGGTCGCTTTGATTATTACTAACACTATGTTTTTCTCCCCTTACTAAAGTTTTTTAAGCCGCAAAGTATGCAAAGAACGCAAAGAAATTTTTAATACTTCGCGGACATCCTCCGCTGCTCCGCGGCTCCGCGTGAGGTTTTCCGGGGGCTTACGCACCCCGGCTCGCTAAAATCCGTGTCCGGGCTGACCCGCGCAAACGCTTGTACTAACTACCGAAAGACCATCACATGCAAAACCACACAATCAATTCGAATCGTCGACAGTTTCTTTCCGCTTCCGCCGCCGCGGCGGGCAGTCTGATTTTGGGAGTCAACGTCTCACAGGCGGAAGACGCCCCGGGCGTGAGCGAGCATCTGGACGAAGTTCTGACGCTTGTCAACGTTCCCGTCGAAGGCGCTACGCCTTTGGAAAAGCAGGAATCCCTGCTGGCGCATTTCCGAAACCGAAACGTCGTTTCCGTCTACGAGCTGAAAACGGATCGCAAGGCGGCAGACGCGGCAGCGACGACCAAAGTGTCAACGCCGTCCGACCTGGCGGCAAGGTCCAGCGCGTCTACCAGAAAGACGGCTCAACAGGCGCTGGAACACGTCTTTCCCGGTCAGCCTGCGTACGACCCGGTCTTTCGCGGCAAAGACGAAATCGACTGGGATACGAACCCGCACAAAGACATGGAGTGGATTTGGCAGTTCCACCGGTTTTACTGGCAAATGTCCCTCGCCGTTGAATACGCTCGGACGGGAGACGAAAAGTTCGCTCAGGAATGGGCGTTTGAAATGCGTTCCTGGATTGCTCACATGCACAAACCGGAAAACGCTTTCAAACACCCCGGCTGGCGGTCGCTGGACACAGCCGCTCGAATGGCGGCGTGGTCAACAACGCTCGAGTTCTTCCTCAAGTCCCCGTCGCTCGACAGCCGGCTGATGGTCGATATTATTTATTCTATGGACGTTCACTGCAAGCGGATTAAAGCCTGCTGTCTTGCCGCCCAAAATCGAGCGTCGCTTGGGAACTGGGATATTTACCACGTCGAGGGGCTTCTCTTTACCGCTGCCGCGCTGCCGGAACGAAAAGCCAGCGTCGAGGAGCTGGTAATGGCAGCCAAACTCATGGCGTCGTTCCAGAGCAAAGTCCTTCTCTCCGACGGCGTGATTAACGAATACATCTCCAGCTATCACAAAGCATATCCGACCCAGTTCGCCCGACTGGTGCGAATCTGCCGTCGGCTTGACCTGCCAGTCGAGTTCCCGCCGGAATTCATGGACAATCTGGAAAAGTCCATAAACGCGGTCGTCGTCTGGAGTCATCCTGATGGAACGTCTCCCGTCTTTGGCGATGCCTGGCCGGGCGAGAAGGACTCAAACCGAAACTGGATTAAGCCGTTCCTGCCGCTGTTTGACCGCCCCGACTGGCGCTACTTTGCCAGCAAAGGGAAAGAGGGCGCGCCGCCTGACTCCCGATTTCAGGAACTGCCCGCCGCCGGGTACTATACGCTCCGCTCGGACTGGTCGACTTCCGCCCGGTTTATTGTTGTAAAGAACTCCAACACAACCCGGTTCGGACACAATCAGGCGGACAACCTGTCCTTTGAACTATCCGCGTTCGGAGAACGGCTCATGTCCGACAGCGGCTGTTACAACTACAGCGGTGAGCCGACGTGGCGTCAGTTCTTCCGATCCCCGATGGTTCATCAACTCGTGTCGCTGGACGACAAGTCGATTCTCTCCCGCGGTCAGAAACTCAGTCAGAAGTCTGTTCCCAACGCCGACGGCTCGCCGGGAATCGACTCCCTGACGCTGGCAAACGAGCCGGTCGACGGGCTTCGTCACGAACGCACCTTTACCCTCGTCGACGGGCGGTTCTTTGTCCTGCTGGACGTCCTGTCCGGAACGGCGTCTGGAGAGCTGCGCCAGCATTTTCAGCTCATGCCCGGCGACTGGCGCTGGAATCCCGATGCGTTCACCGCAACGACGCTCCATGACGGTCACGCCAATTTGATTCTCGCCGAGGCAAAACACCCGACAATTTTCTTTACAGAGGAAGAAGGCTGGATTTCCAACAGGTACATGGAGAAAGAACGCCGACCCGCGTTCGCGTTCGTCCAAAAGAAGGACGCCGACGCAGTCGTCTGCTACGCGACAGCGCTCATTCCCGTCGCCCCCGGCGAGAACCCGGCTGACGTCGAGACGTCAATTTCGCTTGCCCCTAACCGCCAGATTGAAGTCAAAATCGGCAAAGAAACGTGGACGATATAAAACTCATAGTTAATGAGCGGGTCAGTCAGCACACGGATTTTACGGATTAGACGGATTTTCGCCGATTGGTTAATCTAATTCTAAGTTTTTCTCCCCTTACTAAAGTTTTTTGGAAAGGGGAGTTTGAGGGGAAGAACCTTTTTTTCAAAAAAGGGCGGCGAGGCGCCGCTCCCGATCCGCGCTACCGCGCGAGTCATATTATAACCGCTTCCGTTGGTCGCTTATACCATCATAGTATTAAACTTGAAAAAACTTCCCTAAAAGGTCGTCAGCTTGCTGGCGACCGAAAGTTTTTTCAAGGCGGGCGAAGACGCCCGCGAACCGGGCTCAACCATGTGCAATTGCCGGAAAAATTTGCGTGCGTACCCAATTTTTGAAAAAATTCCTCCCCCCCTATTGACGAAAAACGGAAACGTGGTACATTTACTCTCGTTGATTGTTGAAAGCGCTTTCAACGTCAGCCGCACTGGGGAATAGTGTAACGGCAGCACCGCAGATTCTGGTTCTGTTAGTCGGGGTTCAAATCCCTGTTCCCCAGCTCCAAGCCCTCGCAACTACTT
Organism: Thermoguttaceae bacterium; assembly: GCA_017557195.1. Taxonomy (GTDB): domain Bacteria; phylum Planctomycetota; class Planctomycetia; order Pirellulales; family Thermoguttaceae; genus RUG11551. The sequence goes on from JAFZAL010000069.1 coordinate 2,922, forward strand.
GCGAGGCTTTTTTTATTTCGAAATATCCCTTGTTTTTACGGCTCAAATCGATATTACTGTTTGCAACTGTTAAATATTGCGAATTGCATCTATGTAGTAAAATATGTTGTAAAATATGTTGTTTGCTCTTAAATCTGCTCTTCATCTTGAGAATTATCCGATAGTTGATTCTCTATTCAAGCTAAAGTTTATTCGGATAAATAAAAAAAGACCAGTCCAAACAAACGCTTGAACTGGTCAACGAGAGTTTCTGATTCTTGAGATTCTTGATTAAAATTACGCGCCGACAGCGGCGATAGCGTCGAGGACGGCGGAATGAATTTTGCCGTTGGTCGCGCAGACGCCTCGGTTCTCCGCCAGCGTCCGTCCATGAGTGAAGTCCAGCGGTTTGCCGTCCAGGTCTGTAACTCTTCCGCCCGCCTCCTGAAGAACGACCACGCCCGCGCACTGATCCCAGATTTTCTCTTTGTAGTTGGGCATTTTCGGAGAAATAAGCCGAAGCAGAATCTCCGCTCCGCCGGACGCTAAAACGCCGTATTTCACTTGAGAGTCTATACTTACGGGATCCGTCTTGATGTTGAGCTTTTCGACGATGTAGTCGATCTGCCCGACGTTGGTATGTCCCTTTTCGACCGACCGCAAAACGCGCGCCAGCGAGGCGTCGGAAACGTCCGAGACGTGAATCGGCGTCAAGTCCGTTCCGTGCAATGGAATGGAATACGCCCCTTCCCCCTGAGAGGCGAAATAGACGGTTCCTTCTTGCCAGCAGGGACAGCCCAACGCGCCCAGAACCGGCTGTTTGTCAATCGTCAAGCCAAGAGCGATCGCGTACTGATTTCGGCGCAAAAACCCCTTCGTGCCGTCGACCGGGTCGAGAACCCAATAGCGGTTTTCGTCGCCCTCGTCTCGACCGCGTTCTATCCACGAGGCGACAGACGACGGCGTTTCGGACGGTTCAAACCGCTGAACGAATCCCGTTACCTGACCGAGCAATTTTTGACCATCTTCTCCGGCAAAAACATCGTTCGATTCCTCGCCAACCAGGGCGTCGTTGGGAAACTGTTCCGCCAAACGGCGAGAAATCAACGCCTGAATCGCCAAATCGCAGACCGTAACCGGGGACTTGTCGGCTTTTTCCACCGTAGTCGGGGTAACCATTTCCTTCTGAACCGCCAAAGCCAGCTCAGACGCCTCTTTGACAACGTCAATTACGAATTGTTTCATGTTATTTTCCATAATATTGGATAAATCGGCAATTTAGCTAAAAAACTTAAAAGATTGAGACGCTCAGACGGCAGCGGGCGAAGTTGGGCTGCGTCAGGCGCTTTGTCAAATATTATACAGTATTTTTTAAAAACAGTCGATAAGATTATAAATATATGGAACAAAAACAAGGCTTTTTAACTCAAAAAAGCAAAACATATTTATTTGAGTTATCGTTAAACGCTCAGCAATAGACCATTATGCAAAAATCAAACTATCGCAATCTTTGGGGATTAGAAGAACTTTTGGGAACGTCAAACAAGGAAACGGCGCGCAAGTCGGCTTCCCGTCTGGAACGTTCCATGTCTGTCGAGGCGTTGGAAAGCAGAGTTCTGCTGACCGTCGATTCAACGCTGATTGTAGACCCGGCAGTCGCCATGGAGGCGTCGTCTCAATCCATCGAAAGTACGTTCGAGCCGGTTTACAGTCCCTCGGGATCGGAAACACACGATTGGCCGCCAGACACTATTGATTCAGGAACGCGAACTTACACCTACGATTTCACGTTTGGAGGGAATACCTCAACGACGCCGTACGAAATCAACCTCAAAGTCAAGTTCAATACGCCAGGAGCGATTGCGTCCAGCAATTTCACCGCCAAAGTCGTTGACGCCAGCAACAAAGTTATTGCAACCGGCATTATTGACGGAGACTTCATATACTTTAACAGCATGGTTCAATATGGAGGAACTCAGGCGACGCTGGTTATTACCCGAACCGCCAACATTTCTGAAGCCCAGACCATTCGAATCTACAAAGACCAGTGTTCGCTGGGAAAGATAGCAGAAGTCTCTTCGCTAACCGGGACGTTCGACAAAGCCGCTGTAACAACAACCAACTCGTATTCGTTCTCCATGGCAAAGGGAACATACGGCAGCGTTCAGCTTTACGCGCCGGAAAGCCAAAACGTCGTTGTTGAGCTGTATCGCGGGTCGTCCAAAATTGCGGAAGCGACTTCCATGGGAGACGGCTACTATACGATTCCCTCTTTTTGCAATCCCAGCTCCAGTTCCGGAACAATTACGTACTACGTCAGAGTAACAGGCGGATCGAACGTTCGAGCGGAATCTTATGAGCTGCAAGTCTCTCGCAACGGCGTTACAGAAACGGAAACCGACAATTCGATTGCGTCTGCGCTGGATATTGTCAACTCCAACGGGAAAATCTACGGGACAATTTCCGGGACCGCCAGCGAATTCAGCCCTGCCGCCGTCAATACAACGCTGACGGCAAATTCCGGATACGGTTCCGCCGCCGCTTACGATTCCAGTTCCTGCATGCTGATTGCGTCTACGCCCAAAGCGACCTCCCCTGCGGTGTACATGTACACACCCAACGCAACAGACGACGGGTGGACGAATATCGGCTCGTGGGCTAAACCGTCTCAATGCGCAACAGACGGGCAGTTTGGCGCCAGTCTTTCTATCAGCGAGAACTGGATTGCGTCCGGCGCTCCAACCGATTTGGTCAACGGAGTTCGCACCGGCGCAGCGTACGTCTACAACATGAAAACCAAAACGACGCAGCGAATTGTCGTTCAAGACGAATCGGACGGGGCGAAGTTCGGTTCCAATATTTTGGTTAAAGGGGAATGGCTCTTTGTCGCCGCCTCCGGCGCTCAGGGCGGCTCAACGACCTCCGGAGCGGTTTACGTTTATCGACTCAACAGTTCAAATTCGTGGGAATACGTTCAAAAACTGGTCAGCGAATCAACCGTCAACTTCGCTCAATTTGGGTATTCCATGGATTGCGACGGTCAAACGCTGGTTATCAGCGCGCCCTACGATTCCACAGACGGAACGTTACAGGCAGACGGCATCGCGTACCTGTATACGCTTCGCGGTTCGACCTGGACGCAAACGCAAACGCTGACGCTGGCTTCCATGGAAGAACTCCCCGGCAGCTCTGTCGTTTTAACCAACGACATGCAGTTCGGTCTGAGCGTTTCTCTCGACAGCGGCAGACTGGCAATCGGATGCCCCGGATATAAAAACAGCAACGTCAAAGGCGTTGTCGGTCTGTACAAACAGGACGAAGCCGGGCAATGGAACTGGACGAACACGCTCTATCAAGCCAGCGGATTCGTCGGACAGTTTGGCTCGTCCGTAGATTTATCGGATACGCAGCTTGTCGTCGGCGCGCCGGGAATGGCGTGCTCTGTTTACGTCATGGAATATTCCAGCGGGAATTCTTCCTGGACTGTTACAGGAACAATCGATTCCGAAGGCGTTACAAATTTCGGCAGCCGCGTTTTGGCGGCGGGAAACCGAATCGTCGCCTGTTCTCCGGCAACCGGCGTTTCCGCCAGTCAGCTTATCCAGTCCTATACAGGTCTGGGCGACGTCGATTATTACAAAGTCAAAATCACAAAACGTCTGGGCGAAGACGCTTCAATTACCTTATCGCCTTTGTACGGGCTGTCATTAAACAATCTGGACGTCTGCTTGATGGACGAAAACGGCAATTTCGTTTATTATGTGAACCAGGAAGGCAAGATCGTTAGCGCAATTACTTTTTCAAGCACGCCTGGCGGAACGTATTTAACCGGGTCCATCGAACTGCCGGAAGGGTGCGAAACCGGGACGTACTATTTACGAATTGGGGCTAAAGCCGGAAAGTCGGGCGCGTATTCGCTCTCCGTCAGCAATATTACCAAAGACGCGTTCAAAGCGCAGCTGGTTTCGCCGTCAGGAACGACGCCGATTTCCTCCATGCCCAGCGAGCTGATTTTCAAATTCAACGAAGTTATTGACTACTCGTCGCTGTCGACGGCAACGTTAAACGTCAACAACAAGAGCGTTGCGCTGTCGTCAAGCGCATGCACGCTCATCGACGGTCAAACCATTTCCGTCAAAACAAGTTCATTTTCCACCATGACAGGAACGCTGCAATGCGTCTTCTCCGGTTTGACGTCCCTGACCGGCTCCAGCGTTTCTTCAGACGCGCTCAGCTTTACCGTCGATACAACGCCGCCGAGCCTGACGAATGCGTCACACTTTACAGTAGACGGAACGCTCGTTTCCGGCTCTCAGTTTACAGGGTCTGCAGTCGCCATTCCACAGGGAAACGTTACTCAAATTACGCTTGTCTTTTCTTCCGACATCAACCTGCCTGACAACGCAGCGGCTGTCAAACGCGGCGTTGCAATCGTCAATTCCGTTGGGACGTCGATTGACTTTGACCTGTCGCTCGATTTGGACGCTCATACAGTCGTTTTAACGATCAACCAGCAGCTCGGAGACGATACGTACACAATTCAGCTGTCAGACGATTTCGTCGACATGGCGGGCAACAAACTCTCTGCCGCCAGCGCGAACTGGAACTTCTTCGTCAACTCCACCAGTTCCATTTCCATTCCAGCAGCAACGGCTTGCATGACAGACGGCTCTTTGATGTATCAGTCGAGCGTCAGCGGAGCGATTTCTCAAATCGGCGAAAAAGACGACTTCACCATCCGCATTGACAAAGGCAACATGTTCAGCGTTTACGTCGTCCCGCACAGCGGCTCGACGCTCAAACCATCTGTTACAATTAAAAACGGATCGTCAACCTCCGGCGAAGGAACGGCGTCTCGAAACGGCGGTCCAGCTTCCGTTGAAGGACTCATCGCCAGAAACGCTTCAAATACAGAATACTCCATTACCATTTCCGGCGCCGATTCCAATGTAGGAGGATACACGATTTACGTTGTCCTCAACGGCATGCTGGATATTTCGCCCAGCATTATTAACCCCAAGGAACTGTCAAGCGGAACCACCTGGCGCTCCCCGACGTTCGCGTCTGACAACTCATCCCGCGCAATAAGCTACATTGCCAACGTTGTCGGGAATTCCGTAGTTGCCAATACCAATTCTTACAACTTCTATAAAGTTCAGATCACAGGCGGGTCGTATCTTTCTCTGGCGCTCAATCCGGGAGCAAACTCTGACGCTCAGATTGGCGTTTATTCGAATCAAAACTGCGCCGCCAACGCGCAGATTGCCGCAGGAACCGTTACCGAAAGCGGTCTGATTGCTATCGACCCGATTTACAACATTGGCGGCTCGACGGCAACGTATTATATTAAAGTCTCGAACGTTACCAGCGAATTCCAGCTGACGGCAATTCAAAACGGCGTTCTGGCAGACGCGGTTACGTCCGACAGTTTGTCACAGTCAAGCGTTTTCAAAAACAATTTGGGACAGACGTACGTCTACGGTCATTCGTCCTATTTGCCGGGAACGATTACCGACGACGATTTGCAGTCGTTTACCCAAACTAATCCAACCGTCAGCGTCAGCATAGACGGCGACTGGGCGGCTGTCGGCTCTCAGAACTCCGGTTCTCAGTATGGAAACGTTCAGATTTACAAGCGAACGAATAACGTCTGGACGCTGTACACGACGCTTTCCGGGTCTGAAAACGCCGCGGCGGGATTTGGTCAGGCTCTGTCGGTGAAAGGAAATCTCCTTGCCGTCGGCGCGCCGAACGCGACCTATAATCAGGTGTCCTGCGGCTCGGTTCTGCTTTTCTCGTTCAACAGCGAAGAAGGGACCTGGGAAAAAGTGAAATCGATTACGCCGGAAAATTACGCCTCCAAAGAAAGCGTGTTGTTCGGAACGGAAGTCTGCCTGTCAGACGGCTGGCTGGCCGTCGGCGCGACAGACGACATATATAACGGCAGCGTCTGCGGAAGCGTTTACATGTATCAGCTTACTGATAATTCCACGAATCCCGCCGTCTTCGCTCAGCGGCTTTTGGCGGGAAAAGACAACAACGTTCAAAATCACGACGCCTCTGTTTGCCAGGCGTTTGGAACGTCGATTGACATTGACGGCGATTGGATGATTGTTGGCGCGCCGCAGGATTTCATCTACAACACCGGCGCTGCGTTCCTCTATTATTACGACGGCGTTCACTGGACGCAGTCCAACGTCATTTCGCCTGCCGAGCTGGAATACGCCGACGGCTTCGGCTCGCAAGTCGCCATCGACGGCGATACAATCGCGATTAGCGCTCCCAACAGAGAAAACTCTCAAGGGGCTGGAACCGTTTATCTGTATCAGATCAATGGATACGGACAATCGCTCAAAACGCTCAATTCGATTACGTCACAGAGTAACGGCGCGGTCAACTTCGGAACGTCTCTGGATTTTGCCGACAATCAGCTGCTCGTTTCAGGCTGGAAAGACGCTCAGCAGACAGAGTCCAAGGTTTGGGTTTATCTGCTCAATTCAGACGGGACAACAACGCAGTACGCGTCGACGTCTCCTTTCGGAGGTCAAACGCTCGTCAGCGCGTCTCCCGCTTCCGGAGCGATTTTCGCAAAAATCGGGGAGAACGAAGCGAGCATTCTCAACTCGCTGAGCGAAATCCAGTCGTACGGCATTACCCTTGACAAAGCCGGAACGCTCAGTACGGCAATTATTGTTCCGTCCAGTTCGGCAATCGGCGAATTCAACAACAATCTCAGCGCGTCCATGTCGTTCACAGACGCCAACGGAACGGCGTATTATTCAGACTCCGCCTTCCCTGTCGGCAGTTACGAAGCGGAAGTCAAAGCCGCCGCCAGCCGTTCGGGAGAATACATTTATTATTTGGGATACCCCCGAACAGCGGCTCCCTATCTCGACGGCGCGTTTGAACTGACAGGCTTCGCCAATACGTTCAACAACCGAATTAAAGCCGCCACAACGACAATTGACCTGTCGTTTAACGCTCAAGTCAAATTGGACACGCTGCGCGCGGCGTTATCGGCTGGCGAGATTACCATCAACGGCAAGGCGGTTTCTTCTACAGGCTACACGATTCTGGACGGAAAGACCATCCGTCTGAACGTTCCTTCCGGCGGAAGCGCGGTCGATGGAAAGTATGTCGTTAAAATCGCTCAAGGCGCATCGTTGACCGACACCGCTGGACGGGCGCTCGACACGTCAGAGGATGTAACTTTAACGCTTCTGATTGACTCCGTTCATCAGGGAGCGGAAGTCGAAAACGTCTCCACAAGTTCCGGTTCGAAAACCATTACTGTTACATTCAACGAGGCGCTGCTTTCCGCCCCGGCAATCGACGACGTTGCCTTGTCCGGCGCGAAATGCGGAACGGTCAACATCGAAAAGGCAACCTATATTGAATCCAGCAAAAAGCTGCTGCTTGTCGTTTCCAGCTTGCCGGACGACTATTACACGCTTGTTTTGAAGTCGTCCAGCGGCGCGTTTGCCGACCTGGCGGGCAACCCGCTCGACGGCTCTACCGCAGCGGGCGTTCAGGATTACACGCTCAATTTCTACGCAGACTGGTCGTCCGCTCAAGCCGTTGGATATACGTCAGACAACTACTCTGCGACGTTTACCAAACAGTCCGTCCAGACCTCGCAAAGCGGGTATTTGTACGCAGGCGATTCGGACGCCTATATTATTCAAAACGTTCCCGCCGGGACGCCTCTCAACGTTTACGTCGAAACAACCAACGGGCTTAAGCCGACGCTGTACGTCTATCAGGGTTCCAACGATTCCGGAGAACTGCTCGAAGCCGAGTATTACGGTCAAACGACTTCCGGCGCCTGGCAGTACGGATTCGTTCAGAACGTTACATCCAATTTCTGCGTCGTCGTTAAAAATGAAACAGCCATCAGCGGTTCATACACGCTCACCGCGTCACTTAACGGTCAAAAAGAGACGGAGCCGATCGGAACAAACAACAACGCCAGCGCCAAGGCGGAACCGATTATTGGTCTGAATTTATCGAACGACACTGCCGTCGTTCGCGGGAATCTGGCGTCCAATTCAGACGTTGACTGGTACTCGTTTACGCTGCAAAAAGGCGAATGGATTAACCTGTACCTGACCAAAGACGACAACAACAGCGTTACAATGGGCTTATACTCCAACAACACTCTGATTATCTCAGGAACGCAAACGGACGACTTCAACAGTTCCATTCTCAACTTCGTTGAAACGGCGGAAAGCGGCGGTGCGTATACCATTCGCGTTTCCGGTCAAACAGGAGAATACGAACTTCTGGCAGCAGTCGGAACCGTATTCAATCAGGACAAGGACGGCGCGGCGGTTATCGCTCACAACAATTCCTGGATTGCAGGGTCTCTCGACAAATACAGCGGTTACGAAAACACGTTTATTCTTTCCGATATTGTTTCGTCTGACGTTCTCGGACGCGGCGCATTTTTCGGGTCGTCGGTAGACGTCGACGGGAACTGGATGATTGTCGGCGGGCGTTACGCCAATCAGGAGGGAATCAGCAGCGGTTACGCCGCTGTCTACGCCAAGGGCGCAACCGGATGGACCGAATTCCAGGAGCTTACGCCGGACGATTTAGCCTCCGGAGATCAATTCGGGTACGCTGTGTCAATCAAAGGAAACGTCGCCGTCGTCTGCTCTCCAATTAAAGACCTCGGCGGGCTTATTGGTCAGGCGTACATTTTTGAATACAAAAACGGAGCCTGGCATCAGACGGCGAGCCTGTCACAGTTCGGCGCCAATCTGGTTTACGGTCTGGACTGCAAGGTTATCAGCGATTCCAAAGTCCTCATCGGGTCGTCAAATCAGGTTGGCTTCTACGTCAAAAACGCGAGCGGAAACTGGGTTTTGGAACAGAACTCGCCCATTACTCAAAACGACGTCAACACGATAGACGATTACTCCATTCAGGGATTCGGTTCAAGCGTGAGCGTCAATACAAAGCAGGGAAGCAATTTGATGGTTATCGGCGCGCCGCAGAGCGTTTGTTACATTTCCGGATCCGGCTGGCGCAACAACGTCGGCATGGCGTTTGTATACGCGTACAACGCTCAAACCGCGTCCTGGGAACAGTCGCAAACGCTCTCGCTGACAGACAATCCCAACGTTACCGAAGACAATCTGCTGGCAGTCGGCGACAACGCCGGGTTCGGAACGGAAGTTCTCGTCTACGGAGATTACGTCATTGTCAGCGCGCCGCAAGCGTCGTACGACGGTTTGGACGCCAACGGCGTCGTCTATATTTACAAGTATACAAACGGCTCGCTGGAGTACAGCGATGCGCTCTGCGGCGAACAGGACGGCGAGATGTTCGGCTCCTCACTGGCGATGAACGATTCCTGTCTCGTCGTCGGGTCGATGTACTATTCGTTTGAAATCAACAATACAACGCTCCTCCCGTACACAGGAAAAGCGACGGTGTTTGAACTCAACGCCTTTGGTCAATGGACGCCTCAGCAGGACGTCTTAGCCGGAGAAACCATGATGGGCGCGTTTGTCGGGACGTCCCTTGCCTTGGACGCCGACACGCTGGCAGTTGGAGCCGTCGGACAGCGTCCGGAAAACGAACTCGATTCGCCCAGAAGCGGCGTCGTGTTCACCTATTCCACCGCTAACGCCGACGACGAATACGCCTGTTACATCGACGCAACAAAGGCAATTAACGTCATTATCAATAAAACAGACTCGCCTGTTTCCGAGCTGTCAAGCGTCAAGCTATACTATCGCCGCGCCAACAGTACAAAAGAAACCGAGGCGTCTTTAACCGCGACGGCTACCGGCTGGAAAGCGACAATCAGTTCTTCGCTCGGAACGGGGGACTACGTTTTCAGACTCGTCAATACGGGTGAAACCGGAGGCGAATACTCCATGCGGCTGTCCAACCAGGGCATCGATAACACCACCGCGTTGAAGGTTGTCAGCGCGTCTCCGGATTACGGAACGCTGCTGGATTACAAAACCCAGTCCGTCTCTGTTACGTTCTCTGACGCGCTGCGGCAGGACTTGATTAACCTGACGCAGCATCCGGTTACGGTTTTGTGCAGCGGCGCGGAAATAAACGTCAAGTCCATCTCGCTCAGCCAGGACAAAAAGACCGTAACCATCGAACTGCTGGACTCCTATCCGTACAAAAACGAAAACGTTCAGATTACATTCAAAAAGGAGAACTTTGTTACAACCAACGGGCTGTCCATGACGACGGACTACGTCCTTGATTACACGATTCCGCTGGATGTAATCGCCGTTACATCGCAGGTCGCAATTAACGACGACCAGTTCCAAATCGCCGTTACATTCGAGGAAAACGTCGAGCTGTCCGGAAACGCTCATTGGAGAGACGCCGTCTCGTTCGAGATGTATTACGCGCCGCTGGACGAGTTCATTCCCTGGGATCCGGCAGACCTGCATTTTGCCTATAACGACGATACGCATACGCTCACCGTTACAAGCTCAGACCCGCTGGCGATGGAAACCGAGTACCATCTTAACCTGGACGGCAACATCGTCCTCAGCGTCGACGGGAAGCCGTTGGCAAACCTCGTTGACAACCAGTACGTCATTCCGTTTATCAAAACCGACGCGTCGATGTCAATTTCTGCAGTCGTCTCGACGGCGTCCTCCGCTTCCACCGGAACCGACGGACAAAGCGAGACGGTCGTCGCGGAAGAATGGATTCACGAATGGCAAAACTTCTATCTTGAACTCTGGGCGGAAATGGACTCGTCTTCCGTTGGAGAAGTCAACCTGATTATTTCGTACGACTCCGACCTGTTCGCCCCGGTTACGCAGGACGGCGCGTTTGTTTATCAGACGGCTCCGGCGTTCTCCGGCGCCAACGGAACGTTCTCCATGAACCTGACCAACGGTCAGATTATCGTCTCCGCTCAAACCAACCTCGACGGCATGGGCGCGGACGGAAACAAAGTCCTGCTGGGTCGAATTCAGTTCTCGCCAGCGGAAAACGGGGCGGGCGTTGCCATCGACGCGTTCAAAACCGGCGAATGCGCCTCAACGGGAATTACGGTTTCGCCGTACAATCTTGGACGCGCAAAAGGCGGTTCCGCCGTCAATCAAAACGTTACGCAAACCACGACGGAAGTCTGGCCCGTTATTTACGACGTGGACGACAGCAACGTCGTCGACGTCAACGACTTTATCGCTTTCGCCACTTACTTTGGGGGACAGCCGAATAAAGCCAACGCTTCCTGGTACGAAGACTACGACTCAACCAACCTGATTGACGTCCAGGACTTTATTACCTTCGCGACCAACTACGGTAACAGCCGGACGAAAGGTCAAAACGTTTCCTTCCCGGCGGACTTCATGACGAAGATGAAGCAGCGCATGGCAGCCGCCCCAGCGGCGTTACCCGCAAGCGCTGTTACGGAACAGGAAGCGCCTGTCCCGCAAGTCGTCGAAACGATTTCAGTCGAACCCGTCGCCGTTGAACTGATAAAAGTCGAATCTGTGCCAGCGCAGGAAGCATCAACGCCTGTTGTCGAACAGATAACGCCAATTGCCGCCTCGAACAGCGCAGCGATCAATGCGACAGTTACTATCGAACGCGTCGTTGCTGAAGACCAGCCGCAGCCGTCCGTCAGTTCAGAACTCACGTCCGTTCAGGCGGCGGTTTTGAACGACGAGGATTCCCTCTTTGACTGGGACGACTCGCTGGCGGATCCGACTCCGGTTTCCAAAGACCCGGTAGACGCTGCGCTGGAAGAGTTCTTTAATTCGTAATGCGTAATGCGGAATGCGTAATTTCGCAAGCGCAAATCTCGGGGGAGCGCTTGCGTCGGGGACTGCGGCGGCTTGACGCCGCCTTGTCCAATGCCCCGCAAAAAGACATTGACGTCAGCCAACCACCATTCTGGATCGCGGACGTAAGTCCGCCCCCGTAGGCGGGGGAGCCAATCCGCGCTACCGCGCGAAAATCCCAAAACCGCTCCCGTTGGTCGCTTTGTCCTGTACAGTTATAACGCTACATCCGAAAATCTTATTGGATCGCGGACGTAAGTCCCCCGAAGAAAATTTTACCACAAAGAACACAAAGAACACAAAGAAACAATCAGCGATAATACGATATTTCCAGGAACTAAGCGTCCCGGCTCGCGTGTCGCTTTGCGTAATTACGAATTACGAATTACGAATTACGCATTATTCTCTCCCCCTTCCTTTCCATAAAATCTTCGGTATAATTATATAATAAACGGCGACAGCGTTTCTGTCGAGTCTGAATAAACCTCTAACTAAACGGAGTCGTTATGAACATTGCAGATCACATTCGCATTATTCCGGATTTCCCGAAACCTGGCATTCTGTTCAGGGACATTACTTCTCTGCTGCTTGACCCCGCCGTTTTTGAAGAAACGTGCGATCAGATGATTGAAAAGATCAAGCCCTGGAACCCGACGGTCATTGCAGCGGCGGAAGCGCGCGGATTTATTTTCGGGTCGGTAATCGCTCTGAAAATGAGATTGCCGTTCGTTCTGCTTCGCAAGCCGGGCAAGCTCCCGGGAAAGACGGTTTCCTATGAATACGAGCTGGAATACGGAACCAACGAACTCCACGTTCACGAATCGGACGTCCCTGCCGGTTCCCGCGTTGCGTTTATTGACGACCTGATCGCCATCGGCGGTACGGCGGAAGCGGCTTGCAAGCTCATTGAAAAAGCGGGCGGAACGCCGGTCGGATGCGCCTTTGTTATCGAACTGGTTGACCTCGGCGGACGCGCCAAACTCGCCCCCGTCCCCGTCGAAACGCTGGTTGAACTTCACGAGAATTGAGGCAGTAGGCAATAGGCAGTAGGCAGTAGTTTTTTTGAAACTTGCTCCTATTGTCTATTCCCACCCCCCTACTCCCTATTCCCTACTCCCTACTCCCTATTCCCTACTCCCTACTCCCTATTCCCTACTCCCTACTCCCTATTCCCTATTCCCTATTCCCTATTCCCTACTCCCTAGCCATGCAACTGGACTCCATCGAGCTGTATCAGATAACCGTTCCTCTTAAACGTCCGTACGGACCGCCGCAGTATCGACAGACGGCTCTGTCGAGCATTCTGGCGCGCGTCTGGATTGGCGACCAGTGCGGCTGGGGGGAAGTCAGCGTCCCGCTTGAACCGCGGCTGAGCGAGGAATGGGCGGAGAACGTCTTTTTCACCGCGCAAACGCTCTTGGCGCCGCTGTGGCTGGGAGAGGAGTTCTCGCTGCCGGCGGACATGACCGAGAAATGGTCGAAATTTCAGGGCGCCAATTCGGCGAAGTATCTGCTCGAATGCGCGTTGCTGGACGCCTGCTCTAAAATCGCTGGTAAGTCCGCGGCGCAGTATCTGTATCCGGACACGCCCGGCGGATTCGACGTCTCCGCTCCGAAAGCGTCTCAACTACCGCCGCTGGACGTCTATCTGTCCTTTGACCAAGAAGACGATTTCGACGCGTTCTATAACAGAGTCGCCAAAGCTGTAAAAGACGGGTTCAATTTCTTCGAACTGAAAATTCGTCCCGGTTGGGACTTCTCCATGGTCAACGCGCTGTGGTCAGCGCTGGGTGAGAGCATGTTTTTCCTGTCGTTCGACGGGGCGTTGACGGAACAACATTCAGACATGCTCTATCGGTTCCGGGATTTCTGCCCGATTCTCTACAATCAGCCGTTTTCACAATACAATTTGTCGCTTTCCGCCCAAATGTGCGAAACGCTGAAAATTCCTTTTGGCATGACGGACGGTCTGTCCAACCCGGATATGCTTGGCCTTGCTGTTGAAGCCCGCGCCGCTGACCTGTACGGATTCAACCCGCAGCGAGTCGGCGGCTGGATTAAGACGAAATCGCAGATGGCGCAATGCAAACAGTTCAACGTCGGCGCCCGGGTTTGGAGCGAGCTGACAACGCCGTTGGGGCAGCGGCAGATGTACGCGTTGGCAAGCCAAAAGAACAACGCCATGTTCGGTTTCGGAGACGGTCAGCCGCCCCGGTTCCCCGTTCCGTGGTTCGACGCCAATGACTGGTTTGACGCCCTGCTCTTCCCCACAGACGAACTCGAAAAGACGGACGATGGATTGCAGCTTCGCCTTTCCGACGCCCCCGGCTGGGGTCTGGAACCCGACATGGACGTTCTCGACGACTTAACAGAGCAGTCGTTTGAAATCAGCTGATAATAGGGAATAGGGAATAGGGAATAGGGAATAGGGAATAGGGAATAGGCAGTAGGCAGTAGTGCGAAGCGGCAAAGCCGCCTCGCCATCTCGCCACTCGCCACTCGCAACTCGCAACTAATTCTCGTGAAGTTCAACTAGCGTTTCAACTGTAACAATTATTGAGGCGCTTGCGCCAATTACGAATTCCGCATTCCGCATTCCGAATTACTTCAGCCATCCTCGGGCGCGATAGTCGGCAATGACTTCATCTAAATTACTCGACAAATCGCCGTCCGCGACAAACCCGAGTTCTTTTTTCGCCTTTTTGTCAGAACATATCCAGTTTCCGGCAAGCGCTTCAGCCGCCTTGTCACGATTGACAATCGAGGGGCGGCCGCGCATTCGACTGATAGCGTCTGAAACCGTGCAAATCGTCCAGAAAACCGGTCGGGCGAAATGCCAGGCGATCGTCCATTTCCTTCCCAGTTTTTTGCCTATGATTTCGCCCAACTCGCCGTATTCCGGATTTTCATCCCGGGCGACGTAATAGATCCCGCTTTGGTAAGAATTCTCCGGATTGCCGGACTGAGCGCAGTCCGTCAGTCGAGTTCCCTTTTCCGCCGCCAAAACAAGCGTTTTGACAACGTCGTCGGAAAAGACCACGGTGTAACGTTTTCGCTCCCAGCCGGGGCAACAATGAAAACCTGAATTTTGTATCCCCTGGAACATCGCCAGACTGCATTTATCGCCAGGACCAAGAACCATCGGAGGACGAATAACAGAAATCGGCAAATTGGGGCTGATTTTTCGCAGTTCCATTTCCGCCGCCAGTTTGCTTTGACCGTAAACAGAAACGGGATTTTCGGTCATCCATTCTTCCCGCAATGGCGCGTCTTTGCCCGGCATTGGACCGCCCGCCGCCAAAGAAGAAACAAATATAAATTTTGGCGCCGAATCCGAGTTCATACACGCCTGAGCCAGACGCTTGGTATTCTCGCAGTTGGTCTGGTACATTTCTTCTTTCTGCAAAGACATTATGCACCCGGCGCAATGATAGACAATATCAGACCCCTGTATTCCGCGTTTAAGAGAATCGCTGTCGCTGAAGTCTGTTTGTATCAATTCAACGTCCAAACCATTAAGCCGGTCCGTATTCGAACTCGCTCGAACCAAACAGCGAACGGTTTCCCCGTTTTCCAACAGTTTTTTAACGAGTTGCGAGCCTATAAAGCCAGTCGCTCCGGTTACTGTACAAACAGACATGTTTATAATGTATTGTTTGGAATTATAGTTGAAATCAGTGAGGAATTATCGCAAAGCGTCTAATATTACTACTCACTTCTAACTCCTCTCGCGTATATATCGACTGAATAATATTATCATTTTAATTTCAAGAAAGCCTTCTGTATCATTGACATAACCAGAACATTGAATATAATTGATAATAAATAATATATGCCGAATAACTATCACATTCCCACTAACCCATATCGAAACCATGAACGCATCATTAAAATACTTTATCCTGCTTTGGATTGGACTTACAGCCGCTGCACTGAGCGACGAACCCGTCGTTTCAGATATCGCGGCAAACGAAGCCGCCCGAATCGCGGTGATTGAAAAGATCGCCCCGTCTGCCGCGTCGATATTCTCGTCCGACGGAAAAGGCGGCGGATCAGGCGTCATTTTCACCCCGGACGGGTTCTGTTTGACGAACTATCACGTCGTTCAGCCATGCGGTCCGTTCGCAAAAGTCGGGTTGAACGACGGGAAACTCTACGACGCCGTCGTGGTCGGAATCGACCCGGTGGGCGACGTCGCGCTGATTCAGCTTCTCGGGCGAAACGATTTCCCCTGCTCTCCCCTGGGAGACAGCGACACGGTTCGTCAGGGCGACTGGGCGCTCGTCTTGGGCAACCCGTTCCTGCTGGCGGAAGACTTTCAGCCGACCGTCTCTTTCGGCTTGATCTCCGGCGTTCATCGATATCAGTACCCGGCGGATACGCTCTTGGAATACGCAGACTGCATCCAAACGGACGCCTCCGTCAACCCCGGCAACTCCGGTGGACCGCTGTTCAACCTCAAAGGCGAGGTAATCGGGATCAACGGCCGATGCTCGTTTGAAAAGCGAGGACGCGTCAACGTCGGCGTCGGATACGCCATTTCCATCAACCAGATCAAGCGGTTTATTCCTCAGCTTCGCGCCGGGCTTTGGTGCGACCATTCCACCCTGGGCGCGCTCGCCAAGTCCGATTCCAATGGCAGACCGGCAATTCAGGACATTCTCGAAAGCTCCGACGCCTACGTTCAGGGCTTGCGGGAAAACGACGTCCTGCTCAAGTTTGGCTCCCGACGCATTTATACGGTCAACGAGTTCAAAAACGCATTGGGAACGTACCCGAAATCCTGGCGCGTCCCGATTGAGTACCGGGAACCGGACAAGAGCGGAAAAGCCATGTCCGAGCCGAAAACAATCGTCGTTCGTCTCAGCGGCGTTCACAGCGAGTCGGAACTGATGGAAAAGGTTTCGCCCAAAAAGAAGTTCGACCTTTCCAAACTCCCGCCCAACCTGCCGCCGGAACAGCGAAAGAAAATCGAAGAGCAGATTAAAAAGCAGGCGGAAGGTCCCGTCTTGCCAGACGCCGTAAAAGCGGTTTACGAAAAGCGGCCGGGATACGTCAATTACTACTATAACAAACTCGCCAAAGACAATACGCTCAAGGCGTGGAAAAAGCCGGAAGCGTCCAAACTGGCAGCGCTCAAAGGCGTTCTGGAAGACGGCGCGGCGTTTACCATGGCGTTCTCCGCCGACGGGCTGACCATAACCCTGCCGGAAACGACCATCAAAACGGCTTCCGCCGCAGACTGGTCAGTTCAGTCGACGCCGGCAAACGCCGGATTCCTCGCCCCGGCTCTGTTCGCCTGGTATAAAATGGCAACCGCTGACGACGAGTTCCTCAAAGGTCTGACGTACTTCGGGCAGTTCCCTCTTACTGAAGACGGGAAAATGTATAACTGCCTCGTTTCCAGCTACGGCGGCGTAAAGACAGAATTCTATTTTGACGCTCAAACCGGCGACTTGGCGCAGATTGAACTCTTCGAACCGAACGCGCCCTCCGTCCCCTGGACAGTAACGTTCAGCGAATTCAAAGACAACATCCCGACCGTAATCAAAGTTACCAACTCCGGAGCAACCTACGGGCTGTTCAAAGTCGGGGAGTAGCAGTTCTCGTTGGTTTTGTGCGGGTCAACTCGCACACGGATTTTACGGATTAAACGGATTTTCGCCGATTGGTTAATGGAAGGCGGTAACGGAGTGAGCGAAGCGAACGTAGTTACGCTTTGTTCGAAGTGTGAAAAGCTTATTGCGTAAGCCGAAAACCTTCACGGATGGCGCCCGCCCTCGGGCGCCGGATTGACGGCTTTGCCGTCAACAAAACAGCGAGAGTTCCGCTAACGCTTCCCTCTCGCAATTAATTATTGTGCAACGCTTTGCGTAATTACGCATTACGAATTACGCATTCTTTTTCCGCCAGTACAGCAGTCCCAGCGCGCCGAGAATCAGCAGCGCCCAGGTCGACGGTTCCGGAACGGCGTTGGGGTCAAGGCGACCGGAAATCGTAATCGTTTTTGGAGAAGAATCTCCATTATACGTTGCTTTCAAATCAGTAATGTAATAAGAACGCAGCAATTTATTAAAATCGTCAATATTAAATCCATCGCCAAAACTATCAGCGGTGATCATTACCAATTCAAACTCGTCGCCGCCCTTGAGCTGACTCGTTTCGTCCAGACCAATCTCGACAATTGACCCTTGAGCAAAAGTTGCGGTTCCAGCAACCTGCAAGAGGTCGCCTGCGGTTTGTCCGTCTTGAGAACCAACTTCCAGAAACAGCTTAGCGCCTGTTTCGAGGATAAAATCGCCCGTCTCGTAAATCGTACCAACCGAGTTGCCCGGCGAGAAAACGGCGCCGTCTTCAATATCCAAAGAGCCTTTGAAATACCCCTTGAAATCCAGCTCGCCAGAGCTGACAACAAAGGATTCAACGACAAAACCATCTTGAGTATTGTTGAGAATCTTCAATACGCCGTTGCCGTTTTTGTAAATCTTTCCGTAACCAACGGCAGAATCAGGATCGTCGGGGTTAATTGCAACGCCGGTAACGGAATTGTTAAACGTTACATTACTGTCGTGATTGAGATTCAAAACGGCGTTTTGAGCAATCGCGACAGCTCCCGTTCCCAGCGAGCCAGAACCGCTCAGATTCACTTCGCCCTGAGAAATCGTCGTTCCGTCGGCATACTCGTTGGCGTACGTCAGTTCCAGCGTTCCAGCGCCGGCTTTTGTCAACGCGCCAACGCCGTGGATATTGCCGTCAAGAACGAGTTCAACGCCTTCGGCAAGGTCGAGCGTTCCGCCGTTTGTTTGCAGTTCGATTTTACGACCGATCGATGAGACCGGTGAGCCATAGGATTCAGTAATCTGAACCGTACCGCCGTTCATGTGGAAACGAGTTGTTGTTCCATCGTTATAAGCCAATCCGCCCAAACTCGCTCGGTTTTCATTTTGATTATAGCCAAAATTATTGACTTTCAGCGTTCCACCGGCATTGACGTAAAAGTCCGATTTACTGAAGTATGCGCCGCTGTACAGTTTGCCTTCTGTCAAGTCAAGGACGCCGCCGTTAATTATAGTATTGCCCGAATACGCATTATTTGCGGTCAATTTCAAAGTTCCCTCGCCCGCTTTGACAAATCCGCCAGCGCCGGTAATTGCCGTATTGAACGTTTGGGTTTCGTTCTCAGGTATTTCCAATGTTACTGTACCTGCAATGTTCCCAACATTCAAAGACGAATTCCCAGTAATTACGACCTTGGAAGTTGCGCTGCCGTTGAGCGTATCCGTCGCAAGGGTAGAATTCGTAAGCGTTATCACGCTGTTATTATCAACAAACGTCGCGTGAAGTTGAGAATTATTCAGCTTGAGATCCTTCCCGTAAGCGTTCACTCTAGCAAACTTTGATCCGTCGTTGACAACGTTGTTAAGCGTCAGGGTAACCAAACCGTTATTGTTGCCAATTTCGAGAGTTCCATAACCAGACAACGACGTTGCTGTTATATTCAAATCAAGATCTACCGAATTAAGTTTATAGTTTGAAGATGAGATATGGAGAGCTGCATCAGACGCTATAAAAAACTCTGTCGAACGAACGTTTTCAACAATTTGCAATTTTCCTTCCAGCACAGACGTTTTGCCTGTATATGACAATTCAGGATTTTTCGCTCTGGAAAGGCATACTAAACCGGTTCCGGTTTTAATTACGTTGAGTTTTCCTGATGGGTTATCAACAATTGTAGATTCGTTAATTCTCATATCGTTTAACGACGATTGATCTCCCAAACCACAAATGTACAAATCGTATTCTCCATTAGCATTTCGATTGCCGGAAGTAATCGTTCCGCCGCCCTGAACCCAATGGTTGGCTGACCGGAGCGTCATCATACCGGAGGAAATAGTTAACGATTGGTTATTTCTATAGTCTGCCTGAGTGATTAGCGAATTAAGAGTGCGGATAACATGATCATCCTTACCGGCAGTAACAAGTAAATTTGCTTTTTCACCAATTGTAGTCGTTGTCTCAGTTGCCGTAATAACGCCGTCAACAATGCTGGCGTATGACACCGTTGTTCCGTCCACGTAATAAGCGCCCGGAATAACGTCTTTGTCAGTCATAGCTTCGGTAAAAGAAACGCTCGCGGCTGAATTGAATTTGACAACGCCCCGAGGGGCAACTTGAGCAAAATTAGGAACTGTTACCGCCGCTCCCACTTTTGAAAAATCCAAAACCGTATTCGTTTTTCCCAACTGGCTGACCGTACCGGTAAACGCGAGATTGGTCGCAGCGCCAATCAGTCTAATATTGGGCAAATTGGTTGTCGCGCCGCCTAAATCGACCGTAAACGTGTCTGCCGTTCCAGTATAAAGAATTCTGTAACCGTAAGCGGAGTCGTTGAAACCCTCGTCGGTCGCGCCTGTCAGGTCGTTGTTCCAGGTCGCGTTCGCCAAAGTCAAAGAATTTTCAGAAGTGGTCGTCGATTGCGAATTGTATGTATTGACGATCTGCACCGCGCCAAAACTGCCGCGATAATTGCCACTTTTGGGAGCCCCGTAAATCGAAATTTCAGGATCAGAAGAAGAAACTTTCAAATAGTTTACGCCTTCCTTCAAATCGCTAGCGGAAATATTCCCCGTTACCGGCGTTCCCCAACTGCTGGTTCCAGTTACGGTTCCGTTACTGCCGCCGCAGTAATTAACATTGTTGATCGTTGCATAACGATGTGGGGAGCCAGAGGTTACGTCAGTAGCGGCATAATAGTAAATGTCGTAACTGAAATACGGAGCCGTCATACTAAAATAAGCATTATGAGAATTGACCGCTCCATCGTCCAGATAGCCATAGAACAAAATCGCGTTGTTGTCTCTTGACGGGAACGTACCGCCATTGTATGTAGTTGAACATTCCCACGTCCCAGAAACGCCAGTTGCTGCGCCGACATCGTTTTTCAAATTAATTGTTCCTGATGCGCCGCTTGCGTTATTCCAGTTTTTCCCGCTGACAGAAATAACGCCGAATACGGTGTCGTCGTTCGACGGCGTACCTTTATCCGCGCCGAAGTTGATAGAAATGGATTCTGCATAGACGGTTGAAATCAGTCCGCTCCACGCCAAAACTGCCGCAAGCAGAACACTTGAAACTCTAACGAATGTCTTTGGATTAGTCATTTTCACTCCAATATTTTGGTTCGGGAAACTCTCGTTTCGAAAAGAAGGTATATATTACCACTATAGTATTTTCGATTATACTATTATAACACAAGTTCCGGATTTTTAAAGCAGTTTTGAGAGAAAAAGACGAAAAAAGAGGAAAAAAGGCAGTAGACAGTAGGCAAGAGACAGTAGGGAATAGGGAATAGGAAATAGGGAATAGTTTTTGTTTTTCTTTGTAAAAAAAGCGAGAGTTCGCTAACGCTTCCCTCTCGCTGTTAATTTTGTTTTCCGCTTGCGTAATTACCAATTACGCATTACGAATTACGCATTTCTTCTTTTCCGCCAGTACAGCAGCCCCGCGGCGCCGAGAATCAGCAGCGCCCACGTCGACGGTTCCGGAACGGCGTTGCCGTCAATAAACGCTCTGACCACATTGCCGTCTACGGACAGATTCCAATAATACGCGCTTTCCGGAGTCAAAAGACCGTTCCAAAACGCGTCCAAGTGATCGTCATCAAAGGCTTCCCCAGACGTTTGCGTGAAAAGCGTATACTGAGCGCCGGGGGCGGCGACTCCCACAATATCAATAATCGCGCCGTCCTTAACGTCAAACGTTGTTGCAGAAATCGTGTCGATTCCAGACGCGTCCTGTTCAATCAACAGCAGCGCGCCGCTGTCCAGAATGAACGTACCGTCCTGAATCAGAGAACCGACCGAGTTGCCCGGCGAGAAAATCGCGCCGTCGCCAATTTCCAACGTTCCCTTGTAATATCCTTTGAAGTCCAGCTCGCCGACTTTGACCAAGAATGAATCCGCAGCAAAACCGCCTTGTGCAGCAAGAATCTTCAAAACGCCGCTGCCGTTTTTGTAAATCTTTCCAGAACCGGAAACGGAATTGTTAAATTGGATTTCGTCTTCGTGGTTGAAATTCAAAACCGAGTTTTCAGCCATTGCGACAGCGCCCGTTCCAAGCGTTCCAGAACCGCTCAAATTCACAACGCCCTGAGAAATCGTCGTTCCGCCTTCGTAGGTATTAGGATTAATCAGTTCCAGCGTTCCTGCGCCGATTTTCGTCAACGCGCCAGCGCCGTTAATATTGCCAGCAAGGAGAAGCTCAACATTTTCAAGAATGTCTAACGTTCCGCCGTTTGCCTGCAATTCGACTTTACGATTAATAGGCGTTTCTGTTCCAGTATACGTATTCTGAATCTGAATAGCGCCGCCATTCAAATGGATATTGGTTGAACCGTTGCTCTGATAGGTCAAGCCGCCCAAACTTGAAGAGCCGTCTTCAGCATAGCCAAAGTCATTGACCTTTAACGTTCCGCCGTCATTGACGTAAACGTTGGCGTTGCTGACGTAACCTCCTGTATAAAGCGCTCCGTTTGTTAAATCCAAAACGCCGCCGTTAACGGTAATATTCTTGTTAAACGGACTGATTCCTGTCAGAACCAGCTCGCCGGCGCCGGCTTTTGTTATGTTCGCAGTTGTGCCAGAATTAGCAGTGTCACAGTAACCAATAACGGAGGAAATCGTCAATTTGGCTCCTTGAGCAACGTCAATCAATCCGGCAGAATCGCCATCGGCAAAACTCGTACCGTTAAGAGAGCGAAGCCAAATGCCATACGCATTAATCTGGTTATTCGTTCCGCCGGTTACGTGAATGGCGTTATCAAACAGATAATTATACTTGCCAGCGCCGCCAGCGCCAGGAGTCGAGCCTTCCCCAACCGCGGTAATGACGCCCTTATTCATATAAACAACGTTATTGACCGTAATGTGAGCGTCGGCTTTATCGTTTTTGAACGTTCCGCCGTTTTGCAAAGTCAAACTTCCAATTGCGCCGTTTGTATAACCCAGGATATCATCATGTCCAGCAAGAACCGCTGTTGAGCCGTCAACGGTGATGGGGCTGCCCTTTGCGAAAGCGCCTGTTCCGCCGCTAACCGTCAGTTCAAGCGTTCCTTCCTTTACAATCGCTCCATTAGTATACGTATTTTGGGCGGAAAGCGTAAGCGTTCCAGCCCCGAGCTTGGTAATGGTGCAAGAATAATCGGCGCTTCCCTGTGAAATAACGCCTGTTATTTTCAGCTGCGAATTCGCCTCGGTATTAATTTCTAATGTACCGTTAGTACGAAGATTTATTTTCGATGAAATCGTTGAAACAGTAGGATTTGCCGCCGTTGCGCCTTCAAGAGCGTAGGAAAAGATTTTGTCTTCTGTAGAATAGTTGTCTTTATTCAAAATGTCAAGCGTGCCGCCGCTGGTCGAAGAAATCGTACCGCCGTACAAATTAAGCGTTGTATTTCTGAGCGATTCATTTTGAACGGCATTGTTCAACGTACCGTAAATGTTAAACACCTTCGCTTCAGAGTTATAGCCAATCGAGTCGTGAGCGTTGCATTTCAGAGTTGCTCCCGCGGCTATGGTAACCGGACCTGAGAATCGTTTGGCGCTGGTAGTGTTGTTCAGTTGAAGCGTTCCTTCGTTGATCAGCGTTTCGCCGGTATAACTCATATTCGATGTAAAGACCATCGTTCCATCGCCGACTTTGGTAACTCCGCCGGCGCCGGTGATAGACGGGGTAATAGTAACTGTTCGACTGTCAGGTACATCAAACGTCAGAGAACCAGCCGCTGTTTGAATCGCAGCAGCGTTCAAATTTGACGTTGTCGCGTCAAATTTGACTGTGGAATTGGCGGCGCTTATGAACGTGTCCGCCGTAAGGGTTGACTGATTATTGAGATTAATAACGCTTGAACTGTTTACAGTCGCAGCGTGAAGTTCCGAATTGTTAAGCGTGAGATACTTTCCTTCAGCGTTTATCGCTGTAAACTTGGAGCCGTCGTAGAGAACGTTGTTGAGCGTCAACGATCCAACCGTTGTACTGTTGCCAACGATGACCGTACCGTAACCGACCAATTCCGTTGCTGTAAAGTCAATGTCGCCATGATTATTATAACTACCATTTTTTATATTCCGGCAGCTAAAATCCAGCGTCGCGCCATTGGCAACGTAAAATTGAGTTGAAGAATTCTTAATGCCAAAGAACAAAGTCCCTTCCAGTACAGACGTTTTACCTGAATATTCATTACTGAGGCTGGGATTATTTTGATAATTGGTAAGTCCAGCTTTACCAGAACCGGTTTTAATTAGGTTAAGCTTTCCGTTAGGATTATCGACGACGCGAGAAGAGTCAATACGCATATCTTCAGCGCCCCCCAACGCACAGAGGTACAAATCGTATTCCCCATCCGCGTTTAGATTCCCGGAAGTGATCGTACCGCCGCCCTGAACCCAGTGATTGGCTGTCTGGAGCGTCATCATGCCGGAAGAAATCGTTAAAGATTGATTATTAACGTAGTCTTGTTCTGATGTTATAGAATTGAGGATTCGGTTGACATTGTCGCTGCCAATTTTTGTACTGACAAGCAAATCCATTCCATCCGTCGGAGTCGCGAGATACGTTGGCTCAACAGCGGCTATAACGTAGTTCACGGTTTCGTCTTCATTTACAATTTTTGCAACTTTAGCAAACTTCACGCTTGAACCATCAACAACATAAGCGCCAGGTATAATGCTTTCGTTTTCCGACGCCGTTGCGGCTCCCGGAGCGAATTTAACCACACTGCGGGGAGCAACTTTCCCTAAAGCGACCGAATCAAATAAACTTGGTTGAGAGGTGTAATCCGTTACCGTATCAGGTACGCCTAAAGCGACTGTTCCATTACTATATTTAATGGTCCCCGTACCGGTTCCCAATACTCTGATTTTATCCATACTGATCGACTCATTGTTCAGGTTGATTGTAACATCCGCCGTACCATTGTAGATCAGGCGATATCCAATGGCAGAACTGTCAAAAGCCTGTTCCGTTTCGCTGGTCAAGTCGTTGGTCCATACCAAATCCGTCCAATTAAAATCTGACGTAACAACGGTTGACTGCGAGTTTGCCGTATTGACGATCTGCACCGCGCCAAAGCTGCCGCGAAGACTGCCATTTTTGGGAGCGCCGTAAATCGAAATTACAGGATCAGAAGAAGAAACTTTCAGATAGTTTACGCCTTCCTTCAAACCGTCAGCGGCAAGATTCCCCGTTACCGGCGTTCCCCAGTTGCTGGTTCCCAATACAGTTCCGGTACTGCCGCCGCAGTAATTGTAAGAGTTGATCGTTGCATATTGATGCGGAGAGCCTGAGGTTACGTCAGTAGCGGCATAATAGTAAATGTCGTAACTGAAATACGGAGCCGTCATACTAAAATAAGCATTATGAGAATTTACCGTTCCATCGTCCAGATAGCCATAGAACAAAATCGCGTTGTTGTCTCTTGACGGGAAGTTTTTGCCATTGTATGTAGTTGAACTTTCCCACGATCCAGAAACGCCAGTTGCAGCGCCGGTATTGCTAATCAAAGTCATTGATCCTGTTTTACCGCTTGCGTTATTCCAGTACTGCCCGTTGACGGGAAACGCGCCGAAGTAGTCATTCTCGCCGGTCGACGGTGTAGCATAGTTATCGCCACTTTTCCTGTCAGCGCCGAAGTTGACAGAAATGGAAACGGCGTCTGCATAGGCGGTTGAAGCCAGTCCGCCCCACGCCAAAACCGCAGCGCACAAAGCGCATGTTAAAGAACGCAAAATTGACAAAGTCTGCCGTTTGGATAAAGTCATTGTTTACTCCAATATCTTGATTCGGGAAACTCTCGTTTCGAAACGAAGTATATATTACCACTATAGTATTTTCGATAATACTATTATAACACAAGTTCCGGATTTTTAAAGCAATTTTGTGAGAAAAAGACGAAAAAAGAGGAAAAAAGGCAAGAGGCAAGAGGCAGTAGGCAATAGGCAATAGTTTTAAAAGCGGGCTAAACGCCCGGGGAAATCTCACGCGGAGATGCGGAGATGCGGAGGATGTTCGCGAAGTTTTAAAAACTATGCGTTCTTTGCGTTCTTTGCGGCTAAAAAAACTGCCCCGTCGACAAAGAGTTTGTCTGCGGGGCTTTGTTCCATTGGCAGGCGAGAACGCCTTCGGTCGACGAGGACGTCGACCCTCCGAAACGCAAAATGACATCTTGCAACGCTTTGCGTAATTACGCATTACGCATTACGAATTACGCATTTCTTCTTTTCCGCCAGTACAGCATTCCCAGCGCGCCGAGAACCAGCAGCGCCCAGGTTGACGGTTCCGGAAGGGCGTTATGGTCGCCGAGGGTAATCGACCCGTCCGCGTTGAGCCAGTAGAGGAAATCAATTCCTTCGTCGTTGACCAGCGTCAGATTAACATTGTCGAGTTTATACAATGCTTCTGGAGCGTCTATGAGCCAATCAAGCGTTACAACCTGACCGAGGAAGTCAGAGGCGTCGTCCAGATGAACTACCAGGTTGAGCGGAACGTCAAACGACAAATTCCCGTCAAAGCCGCTGAAGTCCAACTTATCCAAGCCCGTTCCTCTGTCGGTTGTATAAGCGTCCAGATAGAGAGTCGAGTCAATCGTGAACGTTCCCTCGCCCAGGACAGAAGTCGTAAAGGCTTCGGTATCGTCCGGAGTTCCGATGTTAATCGTCTTGCCAGCCGGGAATGTAACAGACGAATCCTCTGACATGTTGACGGAGGCGAATCCGAAGTGAGCGGTGTCGCCGTCAGGCGCCATTTGCAGGTGAGCGCTGTCCAGAACGATGTGTTTCAAGGAACCGGTTTCCGGCTGAGTCATCTTCAGAGTTCCGCCGTCTTTAACCGTCAAAACGCTTTCGTCCGATTCAGCGTTCAACGTGGATTTTGCCGTCAGCGTCGCGCCTTCCTGAATGCCAATAGTCGCGTCGTCGGTCAAAGTAATCGGCGTAGCGAAATCGGTGTTGCGGAGGAACTGCAGCGCCCCTGCTCCGTTCGAGCCGGAACCTTCAATTCCGAAGTACGACTGTTCGCGAATAATCGCCATGCCGGTATAGGACGAATCGAAAACGATCTGACCTTCGCCGGAAACGTACGTCTTGCCAGAAGGCGCGCCGCCGGTACCGCAGATGTCGTAGGCAATCCAAACCGTACCGCCGGTAACGTTCAACAGACCGCTGTCGGGAGTATTGGCGCGGCCGACAATAATGCGGTTGGCGTAGACGTCGCCGCCGGAAACGTTCATTTCGCCGGTTGAGGAGTTGTCTCGACCGACGGCAAGCGTTGCATTGTTGCTGAACGTACCGCCTGTTATGTTGAGGTAGCCCTTTGAATTGCCTTCGCGGCCGACAAAGAAGTCGCCGCCCGTCGTTGTAACAGAACCGCCGTTGACTTCAAAGTAACCAGTCGTGCCGTTCTTCTGACCGACTTCAACCTGACCGTTAATAACCGTCGAACCGCCGTTCTGGATGTATTTGCTGGTATACGTTCCAGTAGTATCGCCGACAATCAGACGGTTCATCACAATTTCGCCGCCGTTAATTGTCGTTTCGCTGTTGTAGAGCATTGCATAACCATCCGGCATCTTGAAGTAACCGCCGTTCATGACAAACTTGTCTTCCGTTCGGAACCAGCCGCCGGCGGTCTTCGTTACCGTACCGCCGTTGATTTCCATGTATCCGTCCTGATTGACTCGCGGTTCAGCAATCGTCCAATTGAAGTTTCCGCCGTCAATAATCAAATTGCCGTGAACGTTGGATCCTGCATAGTTAACCGTTCCGCCGCTGACGGCGACTGTAGCCGAGTTGGGAACGTCGCCGTTGAACGTATTGTCTCCGCCGACGACAACCGTCTTGCCGGCAATGTTGTTCATTGTGTTGGTTCCGCTGACAACGAAGCCAGTCGAATTCTCGGCGTCGCCTTCCCAGTTGGCGGCGTCAGTCATGGAACCGTTAGCGCCTTCAAGCCAGACTTTAATGCCTTCCGGATCTGAGCCGTAGCTGGCGATAACCGCGTAATTACCATTGTTCATCGGGACAACCGATTTCACCCAGCCGGCGGGAACGTTGGTAATGTCATAGACGTTGTTCGCCGTTGATTGGTCTGCAAACAGACCGACAAGCATCTGATCGCCGTTAGCGTAAGAAAGCTTCTCGGACGCCAGCGCGTTAATCTGTCCGCCGTAGACGTTAAAGGCGCCTTCTGTCGAAACAATCGAGCCGTACGGCTGCAGGTTAATCGTGCCGCTGTTAATCGTGGCAGTACCGGCGTTGGTCATAGCTCCCAAATTAACCGTACCGTCAGCAATGTTGACGTACGAGCCGGAAACCGCGTTAACGTTTCCAACAGTAAGCGTTGAATCGGCGCCGGAGAAATCGTAACCGGAATCAGCGTGACGAATCGAGATGTTGGAATACGTCGCGTTTCCACCCGTCTGAACGACGCTGGCGCGTCCGGCGTCGTATGTTGCAGTGGCATTGCCAATATAGAAGGCGTCCGCGCTGACTGACAGGTTTCCGCCGGAAATTTCCAGCAAAGAGCCGTCAGTCTTTTCGCTCCAGCCCAAGCCGGAAGACCCGCTGCGGGCGATAACCGTGGCGTTGTCTGAAATGGTAATGCGAACCTTGCCCGCCATTGCCATCCAGAATTCGCTGGCGCTGAAATAGCTGTCGCCGCCGAAGTTCATTTCGAGGTTCCAATCCTTGCCGGAAACCAGACCCGGAACGTTAGCTTCGTCATTGGATCCGCCCCATGCGTTGCCGGAAATGTACGCCTTGGCGTTGTCCGTCATGTTGAACGATGCGTAAGCCGCGCCGGAATGGTTGTTGTCGTTATTGCCTTTGAAGGCATAGAAGTTATTCGCGCGAAGCGTCGAATCTCCCGACATCGTAACGTTCGCCTGAACGTTGTCGCCGTTGTCGCAGTTGTACGCGAGGTTGAATTCGTCAACGTCCAGAACAGCGCTGTCGGTAACTTCCATAAACGTATGACCGTGCTGGCTTGTACGGAAGTTGCCGGCTTTCAGGTAGCTGTCGCCAGAAAGCGAAATTTGGGCGACGCGGTTTCTCTGGTCTGTAATGTACAGATAAGCGCCGTTGGCGTAGAACGACCCGCCGGAAATATCGACGTTGGCGTCTCCATGATAGGAGAAGAACATGCTCCCGCCGACAGTCGTCAAACCGCCGGACTGATTGAAAGACGACAAGCCGGAATCGTTGCCCATATACATCACGCCGCCAATTTTAAGCGTCGCGTTGTCGCTGACGTTGGTAAAGTTTTCGGCGCTGTTGGAATTCCAGTTGCCAGAGACTGTAACATCGGAGTTTCCGCTGAAGCTCATCGTCGAGCCCTGGTTATTCATGTTAACAACGCTCAGCGTTCCGCCGGTCATTTCCAAAACAGAACCGTACGCGCCTGCGTTCCAGCCCAAACCGGAGTTGCCGGACGTGGACGTAACAGAAGCGTTGTCGGAAATCGTAATATGCGTCTTAACGGAAACGCCTGACCACCATTCGTTGGACGTGAACTGGCTGTTTCCGCTGTATTCCTGATAGAGAACAAAGTCTTCTCCGTCCAGCGGAACGACAGACGAACCGGCGCCAATTCCGCCAAAGAAGTTGCCGTTGACGGTAACCTTGGCGTTGTCTGTTACAACGAACGCCGCTGTCGCCGCGCCTGAGGTGAAGTTAATCGGAACGAACTGACTGCCAATCGCCAGCGAGGCGTTCTCGCCAACATACAGCATGGCTTCCTGTCCGTTAGAACCTAACGTAACAGAGGGCGTTTGAACTGCCGTCGAACCCCATAAAATAACGTTGCCGGATAAAACGTCCAAACTTTCCGAAGCCGTAACAGAGCCATTTTTCGACGCGAAGAAGACTTCGCCGTCCTGGCTGACGGAAATTCGATTTGCTGTAACGGTGGAATTGTCGCCGTCAACAATCATGTAACCGTTTTTGAGTTCAATCGCCTGAGCGGAAATCGAAGCGTTGTTACCGTACGAATAGACAAGCGCGCCGTTTCTGACGGCAATGTTTTCCGCAGCCGACAGCGTTACGTTATCTCGTGACAGTTCCTGATAGGAGCCGTCGAAAATGACGTTGCCAGCCTGAATCGTCGTACCGGTATAGTCGCCGTCTCCGCCGTCTCCGGCAAAGACGACTCTGGATTTGGCGTCGCCGTAAATGTTTCCATTATAATTCAGATTATTGACATTCAAATACGCTCCCTGAAGAGCGATGTTTTTCACCGAACTGACTTGGTCTGACGTCAGGTCAACCGTACCGCCTTTAACGGTCAAAACGTATTTGTCTGACTCCGAATTAATCGGGGCTTTCATGGTCAGGGTCTGTCCGCCCTGAATGCCGATTGTCGCGTTTCCGGTTAACGTAATCGGGGACGTAGAGTCAGCGCTCTGAAGGAATCGCAGCGCGCCATTCCCGTCAGCGCCGGAACCTTCGATTCCGATGTACGTCTGCTCGCGAATAATCGCCATGTCTGTATACGTGGAATCGAAGAGCATTTGCCCTGTTCCGGAAATGTATGTCTTGCCGGAAGCCGTGCCGCCAGAGCCGCACAGGTCTTGAGTGATTCTCACCGTACCGTCTGTAACGCGTAAAATGGCAGCGTCGCCTGCGTTAGCGCGGCCGACAATAATGCGGGCAACGGTAACGTCGCCGCCGTTGACTTCCATCAAAGCGGTTGAATTGTCGGGCGTGGCAAGAATAATAGCGCCGTTGCACGCCAACACGCCGCCGTTAACGATAAACGAGCCTGTCGTACTCGGCTTTTGAGCCACGTCAACGTTGCCGGTAAACAAAGTGTTGCCGCCGTTCTGAACAAACGAGCCAGTGTACGCGCCTTCGTTGTCGCAAATCATCAAGCGAGAAATCGTAACCTGACCGCCGTTGACTTCCAGATCGCTGGAATATCTCATCGGCAGATAGCTTCCGCCGACGGTAAACGAACCGCTGTTGACGACAATTTTATTTTCATTCCAGAAGCTGTTAGGAGCGTTGAACGCGCCGCCGTTGATTTCCAGATATCCTTTGACGTTTCGGTTTCCGCCGGAAACGGTCAGCGTTCCGCCATTGACAAAAATCGAGCCTTCAATGGTTCCGTCCTGAGTGGACGTTCCGCCGCTGAAGACGAGCGTTGTATTGGCGGGAATCGTATTGGTAAATGCGTTCGTTCCGCCCATGACAACCATCTGGCTGTCGTAGGAGCTAAACGCATTGTCGCCGCTAAGAATAAAGCCGGTGTTGTTTCCGGTATCGCCAGCCCAGGAGCCGGAATTCCAGTACTTAACGCCCGTCGGCGCGGAACCGTATCCAGCTACGACGGCGTACTGTCCGTTGACGGTCAAAATAGCCGTCTGCCAGCCGGCGGGCGCGGTCGTCAAAGCGTTGGCGGCGTTGGCGGCGTCTTGCGAGCTGTACAAACCGGCAATCATCTGGTCGCCGTTGGAATACGTTATCTTATCAGACGCCGACAGGTTAATCGCTCCGCCGTTGGCATTGAACGTTCCTTCCGTCGCCTTGATGTATCCGTACGGACGCAGATTAATCGAACCGCTGTTGAGATTGAACGTCGATTCTGCGCCGATGTCGATTGTCGTTGCGTTGAACGTTGCCGAGTCGTTGACGTTGGTCAGGGACTTCGTGCCGTTGGCGGCGGTATACGTTCCTGTTGTAAATTTGCTGTTCCCGTTGAGGGTAACCTCAGCAGAGTTGTCTTTTCCTTCAACAATTCCAGTCCCGGCGCCCGCTCCAACGAGCGTGTCAGCAGCAACGGTAACGTTGGCGTTGTCGTTGAGAGTCATCGAACCGTAACCAGCGCCGGTATGCCCCTGCTCTGCGTTTCCGCCGAAGAACGTCAAACGTCCGGTTGTAACGCTGGCGGAATCGCCAATCGTAATGACGGTATTGACGTTGTCGCCGTTAGAATAGTTGAACGCAGCGCTGAAAATGTTGGTCAGAATCGACGAATTGCCGGACATGGTCAGATTCGTCGTTCCGTGCTGGCTCAAGCGCAAGTCTTTCGCCTGCAAATAGCCGTCGCCGGACATCGTAATATTCGCCGTTCGAGTACTCTGGTCTGTTACATACAGCTGAGCGCTGTTGGAAATGTACTTACCGCCGGAAATATTGATATTTGCATCCGCATGATAGGAGAAATACGTCGTGCCGTTGGCAAAGAAGTATCCGCCCGTCTGAGTGAAGTTTGCCGGAAATTCTGAACTGTTGCCGATATTAGTCGTACCCGCAACCCTGATAACTGCGTCGTCTGAAAGCGTCATATACGAGGCGGATCTATCCATCGTAATACCGGAGTTGGTTTTGAATAAGGCGTTGCCGCCAACGTTCATAAAACTGCCAAAGTTGTTCCAGGCGTTGACAACCAACGTTCCGCCGGTCATGTTCAACAGAGACTGTTCCGAGCCAGCCGCCCAACCGATTCCGGAATTGCCGCCCCCGGAATAAACATGAGCGTTGTCTTCAATTAAAATGTTGGCTTTTGCCGACATGGCTGCCCACCATTCATTAGCTACAGAGAACGTACTGTTGTCGCTGAACGTCATTTCCAGAGGATACGTTTTTCCTTCCAGCGGCAGCGGGATGTTTGTACTGTTGTTATTTCCGCCCCAGAAGTTTTCGGAGCCGGTAAAGACGGAATCGTCTTTCATGACAATCGTTGCGTATGTGTGGCACTCTGTCGCGCCAACGCCGCTAAAGGGCGTAACTCTGCCATTGGCGATTACTTTGGAATTTCCAGACATAACCAAATGCGTCTCAGACGTGTCGGGAGTGTCGCAATGATACGCCAGAGTGAAATTGTTGGCTTCCATGACGGAATTGTCCGTCATATTAATATTACTGACGCCGTGCTGACCCCAGTACATATTCGTCGCTTTGAGATAGGCGTCGCCGGACATGTTGACGTTGCCAATGCGTTCGTTTTGGTCTGAGCCGTAAATCGTTCCATTGACGATAAATTGACCGCCGGAAAGATTGGCAGTCGAATCCGCATGCCAGGAGAAATACGTCGTGCCGTTGGCGTTTACCGTTCCGCCCGTCTGATTGAAGACAGCGCCGGCGGAATCGTAGCCGATATAAGTTGTGCCGTCTACGGTCAGCGTCGCGTCTTGAGTAACGTTAACCGCGCCGGAACTCAAAATGCGAAGCTGTGTGCTGGTAACCTTGGATTCTCCCGTCAGCGTCATAGCGCCGCCGTCATAAACGATTGCCGTTTTTAACGCAGCTTCGGAAGTCTCTTTCGGGTTAAGAGCGGAGCCGGCGTTGTAAATGCTGGTATCGCCGTTAGCCGTCATCTTGGCTTGATCGTAGAGGTAAACTCTGGACGTGTTCTCATAGATTTTCCAGGATCCAGACGTTGACGCCGAGGAGGAATCGAACATATTCATTGTACCGCCTCTGATTTCAACGTTGACCATGGACAGCTTGCCGTTATCCGTCATTTCCAGAAGCGATCTGTGAGAGGTTCCGTTCCAGCCAATGCCGGAGTTGCCGCTTCGAGCTTCAACCGACGCGTTGTCAGCAATCAGAATGTACGATCTGGCGCTCATGGCAGTCCACCATTCGCCAACCGAGAAAGTACTGTCTCCCGTATAATACTGAGTCAACGGATAAAAATTCCCATGAGTTGGCGAGAACGTGGAAGCTGCGTTCGTACCGCCCCAGAAGTTGCCGGAAGCCGTAACGTTCGCGTTATCCGTTACTTCAAACGTGAACGACGCCAAGCCGCT
The DNA here is from genome assembly GCA_017557195.1 of Thermoguttaceae bacterium. Classification (GTDB taxonomy): domain Bacteria; phylum Planctomycetota; class Planctomycetia; order Pirellulales; family Thermoguttaceae; genus RUG11551. Next base: position 36,480 of record JAFZAL010000069.1, read on the forward strand.
GGTCATGTTTCCCAACGGGATAAACGGACCGTTAATAGTCGTTTGTGACGACCCGCCGAAAGTAATGTCAACGTCCTGCCCCGCCGCGCCCGGCCGATAATTGGTATTGGAAACGGAAATCGTTCCCTCGTTAATATAGCCCCAATTGCCCAGCGTAACAGGCGCGCCGTTAGTCCAATAGCTCTCGTTGAGCAGATCGTCTACCGTTGCAGACCCGGCGTTCCAAACCGTATCCGCCAACGTTACGCTGCACGCGCCGACTAACAGCGTAACAATCGCTATCAGACTAACGCAACGACCCAGTTTAACCAAATTCCAATGACTTTTCATGTTATTGCTTCCGATCGACATGAGTACACTCATCAGGGTATAATTAATGATGTTTTTGTATATTGGTACATATTTGCAGTATTTTACTACTATTGTACATTATACACGACATTTTGAACTTTTCAAGCATTTTCCCTAAAAAAATAAAAAAAGATAGATAAAATCCGGGAATAAAGCGTAATTAATTAGATTTAAATGCAGAATTATCGTTAGAATAATGAAAGGCGGTAATGGAGTGAGCGAAGCGAACGGAATTACACTTTGTTCGAAGTACGCATACCAAATTGACGAAGCCAGAAACGCTCCCTGGATGGCGCCTGTCTCATAGGTATCAACTTAAGGAAAAAGCGTGTTAAAATAATTCTGTTGTATTGATTAGAAAAGATTTTGTTTTACCTATTTTACTTTTAGATTTTAGTTAAAGTTAGAACTCAAGATTACAAGAAA
>JAFZAL010000070.1 GCA_017557195.1 Thermoguttaceae bacterium
CCTCATTATGAAACGTTCGTTATTAACTCGTTCCGGCTTTACGTTGGTAGAAATGCTGACGGTTATTGCGATTATTGGCATCTTGGCTGCGCTCATGTCAGGCGCTATGGTTGTCGTCAGAGCGCGCGTTCAAAAGGCGGCTATTTCAGCTGAACTCAAGCAGTTGGAAATGGCTCTTGAAGCGTACAAAACAATGTATGGCGAGTATCCGCCTGACGGGACGGACAATACTGCGGTTAAACGTCATTTGGCTAAAGCGTATCCAAGAGCAACAAATTTGAACGTTACAGGCGTCAAGCCGGAAAACGCTCTCGTTTTCTGGCTGGGCGGACCGATTAAAGACGGTCATCCGATTGGATTCAGCAAGAATCCAACGAACCCTGATTTTACCGCGAGCAATACAACTACGCCGCGTAACGCGCCTCTGTATGATTTTAACCCTGCTCAATTTGGAACTATTAGCGGGAATTTTGCAACCTATACGTCCAAAACAGGCGGTTCGCCATACGTATACTTCAGAGCAAAGCTCAGCAACGGAACTACAACATACACTGGTTCATACACAGATAACGGAAGCACTATTACTGCTTATAAAAAAGGAAACGTCTGGTATGGCGATAAGCGATTCCAGATTATTTCTCCCGGTTTGGACGGCAAATACGGCATTGGCGGCGATATTACCACTGCGGTCACTAATGCAGACGCGTTTGACAACCAAACCAACTTCGGCGATATCAACGATTTGGCTGACTAATTAATAATAGGGCTACAAAACAGACAATAGTTAAAGATTGAGGTTTTTCATGAAACAGCGCATTGGATTTACTCTAATTGAAATGCTGGTGGTGGTGATGATCATTACCATGTTGGCGGGCTTAACTCTAAGCGCCGTCGGCTCTGCCCGCAACGCCGCTGCCGCAGCGCGCACTCGCGCTACGATTGAGAAAATCAATCGCGTTATCATGAAGCAATACGCCTCGTATCAGTATCGCAGAGTGGATGTTGGCGACACGTCGGGAAAGAACAAAAACCAGGTTGCCACAGAAAAACTTAAAAGGCTGCGAGCCCTCATTCGTCATGAAATGCCTGACCGCGCAGGCGATTTGAATGCTTTTTACGGCGAAACTTTGCCGGCAGCCACCCAGGCGTTTAAAACGAAGTTTAACAAATCATCCGATAGCAGCCACGCCTCTGCGGAGTTGTTATATATGATCGTAATGGCAGACCCGGTTGGCGCCGGCATGTTTTCCGAGGGTGAAATTGGCGATACGGACGGAGACGGTTTACCGGAATTTCTCGACGGTTGGGGACGTCCTATTCGGTATATCCTTTGGCCGGCGGGATTTTTCCGTTCTGACAGCTGCGAAACTGATTTACAGGTTACAGTCAATACGAACGATTCAAAGTTTGTTCACGACCCGTTTGACACCGCCAATATCGAACCCGGAACGCCTGCTCTGTATCCTCTGATTTATTCAGCGGGTCCGGACGGCGTTTATGACATCAACCGAGGAACGACGTCCGGGGGCGAACAGAATACGTTTAGTTATCCAAATACTCTTAACCCAATGACAAAAGACGGCGATAACCGCTATGTCGGTTGGCCGTGGAACGATACGGACGGCAACAACAGAGTGTTGCATCATTATGACAACATAACCAATCATTCGATGATCTCAAACTCGAACTAATTTTAATATGGATTATACTGTCATGAAAGTTAGTTTACATAATACAAACAGACGTTCGGGCGTAACGCTCATTGAAATGCTGGTAGTAGTTGCCATCATGATGTTCATGCTGGCAATTGCAGCCCCCATGTTTCATCCCGATCAGGACAATCAGGTTGCCCGAGACACCGCCCGCGCACTTAACGCGTATATTCAGGAAGCCAGAGCGAAAGCGATTGCTACCGGGCGTCCCTGCGGCGTAGCGTTTATTCCTTTTGAAAACTTTCCGTCTGCCAGCGTCCTTGCACAGCAGGTTGAATGTCCGCCGTTGTATACGGGAGAATCATATACGTCTAAAGTTACCGTATCTGGCAGCGCAACCACGCCATCGTTAAGCTTTAACGACGCTTCTGCCAACTGGACGAAATCTGGCAACCTGATTCGATTGGGCGGCCGCGGCGTTTGGTATGAAATGACAAGCGCTACCGCCTGCAAGCTGCAATCCGGGGACACTACCAGGCCAGATACAGAATTTCGCCCGTGGACTACTGGAAACTGGACTACAACATACGAGATTCAGGCGGCGCCAGTTGCTCAGGCAAAGAGTTATTTGCAGTCAATTGGCATGGCGGAACCGTTGAAAGTAGTTCGTGGTTCTGCAATTGATTTGTATTATTCCAAAGTTGGAAATACAACTTTGAATAATTCTACAACATATCCTATTATTGTAATGTTTACTCCCACAGGAGAACTTGGCGTTTGTTATGGTCTTGCCACTTCTGGAAGAGGCGGCCGCACCGGAGCAACGGCATCCACGCCATCAGATAAAATTCATATTTTATGCGGTCAGTGGGATCGCGCTTTGACGGCGTATGCTCCTGAGGACGGCAAACGAAATCATCAAACGTTCGATTCGTACTGGATTGTAATTGACCCGTCAACAGGCATTTCAACAATAGAACAGAACATTCCCAATTAATTGATTGTTCCATGGAATCGCCGATTTCATAATAGCGAATATAATTAACGATTTAATAACGGTTTAAGTTAACCGGAGCAATAATACGATGTCAAAATTAATTCAATCCTGTCGTCAAGGCTTCAGTCTTCTGGAAGTGTTGGTATCAGTATTTGTTGTTTTAATCGGGCTTTTAGGCGTAGCAACAATGATACCCGCAGGGCGTTATGAGATTCTTCAGGCTCGTAAAGCCGATATGGGAGCAGATCTCAGCCGCGCCATTATGAACAGCGTTGTAACGCAGATTTCCAACGGCTGGAATCCTGGCGGCAGTGATTATTATTTTGTCGCTAATGACAGCGGGAACCTGGCAACCAAATTAAAAACAGGGTTGGGACCGGGAAAAATAGGTTTATCAGAAGGTCAAACCCAAATTATCGTCAATGACAACAGAATGTTCAACGGCGACGATGACGTGGCGATTATGGAAGGCGATAACAACCAGTTTCAATTAGCTTTGGACGCTTCCAATCAAGTAATTGGAACAGGCGCATATACTGCCTGTGCAACTATTGTTTCTTTGGGCAACGGTTATTATGAGGTTACCGGATTGGCAGTATATCGATATTCCGACTTGGCAGGAACTGAATCCGACGCAACAGATTATAAGCGTGGAAGCTATATTTTTTGTGCAGATGGCAGCGGAAAACAACGATGGTATAAAATCGAAAACATCAATCCTGGTTCTGCCAGAGCTGGAACAACAATAACTACTGCGGCTGGAGACGTAAATACCAAGACCACTACTGTTAAATATCTCGGCGATGTAATTGGCATTAGCAGAAAAGTCGTACGAATTGACACGTATCCCACCACTGGCAATTAGGTTGAATTAAGATTATTTTTAGTTTATAAACTCAGTCGCGTCCAGCGCGCGATTCAGATAAAAAAACAATACATTTGGGCGAATGTTTTAACCCCCATTGAGAGAAATGAATTTCATCAATAGATATCGTCGTAGTAATTTTCAGTCCCGTCGCGGCATGATTCTTTTGGTCGTAATGGCGGTTCTTACGTTTTTTGCGGTTCTGGGCATGACGTTTATTTTGATGACGGGCAAAAACCGCGACTCGGCGGAAACTGCTCAGCTTGCCGCTCAAAATTCAAAAACAGCTGGAAATTCACCGCAAGATTTGCTGGAAGAAGGCATTATGCAGGTTCTGGTTGGACCGCCAAGTGGAAATAACAATTCAGCTCTGAACGGCTGCGATATAATCGGCGATATGTACGGCGCCGTTGATGGGAACAATCTCGACACTGTAACCGCTTCGTTTAGCGCCAATAAAATGACGCCTGCTAGCGCTGCCTATGCTGGCAGAGTCGTTACTATTGCAGAAGGTCCGTACAAAGGACAAAGTACGATTATTCTTAACTCTCGGGGAGCAATCATTCCTTTTGCCAGCGGCATTGGTTCTACAACAGATTACGCTGTTTCTAACGTAAAATGCGTTATCAATAAAAAACGCGCATTTCAAGGAGACTCAACAAATTATGACGCAGCAGACACTAGCGCCGCTCGAGATCCCAGCAACGACTTTATGTCGCTGCGATACACCGGCGGGTCAAACGGCATTAAAGTTGGACGCGTAGTTGTTCCGTCGTATTATCGCGGTGAAAACGCTCGACCTGGACTGACTGCAAACGAGTTGGGTGGAACTTCTGTTTATCAAGCTCTAACCAGTAATTCCATCATAAATGCCGCCAGTACTAATGCTTCGCCCTGGGACGTAGACAACGACGGCGACGGCGATAACGACAGCGTTTGGATGCACCTCGGGCTTCCCGCGCGCCCAATGCCCGATGGAACGTTAGTTGTTCCAATGTACGCCATTCTGGTTGAAGATATGGACGGAAGAATCAATGTCAACGCTCACAGCCCTGATGAAACGATTCAGACAACAGCTGCTTATTCCTCATTGGGAACCGACACCGCAACGTTGGCTAATGGTGAAATTCTCGAACCGACAACCATGCTCAACGGTCAAGGTTTTGGTCCTGCGGACATTAATATGGACGCCTTGCTTGGCAGCGATATCGCTTCAGACGTTGTAACCAGCCGCAAGGGAACCAATGCTAATTCAAATTTCTTCAAGTATTGTTTTCCTGAACTGACTTCTCTGAAAGATACGCTATTTACGTTAGCTGCAAATAATACCAGCGTTGATTATCGTTCACCTTTGGACTTCTACGGCGTCATGGCTGGGGCTATTGACCAAAACGGGATGTTTATTTGGCAAAAACGCGGAACCGTTGGCAGCTATGGCGCCAGCTCGTATGAACGCGATTTGGGACAGGCTCAGCCCAGAGGAAATCGCGTTACGAATTCTCCAAGCAAACCGTTCTCGCCAGAAGAACTGGAACGCGTTGTTCGAGCGTACGATGACGATGCCAAAAAACTCGAATCCCGTTTGTTCACTATTCTCAAGGAATCTGCCAACGATATTGACGCCATTCGCAATTTGGTTACCACAGAAAGCTGGGATATGCCCTATTGCGATATCTCGGCTTTTGAACAGAATAATTCTCTCAGCGGTCTTCCGGAAGAAATTCAGGCTGGGTTCAAATTGGATATTAACCGTCCTCTGACCAGTTACGAAACGAATCCTACCACTGCGGACGAAGAACGAACGCAGCTGGCGAAGGATTTGTATCTGATTGCTAAAGCCTGCTTCTCGGGTAACGGAACCAAAGCGATGGCTCAGTGGGCGGTCAACGTCGTAGACTTCCGCGACGCGGATTCTGTCTGTACGCACTTGCAGGTTGACGGCTTCAATGTTTGGGGCTGCGAGCGACCTGAACTGCTTATTACAGAAACGTTCGCGTTCCACGCCCGTATGACGGAAGACTCTGAAGTGGGCGGATGGCGAAGCGACGACAGCGATAAATGCGCCCAAACGGGAGCAGCTGCGGGAAGCCTTATTGACGCCGAATGGTATGACAAGGCAGATTGCCCGGACAACCCCGGACAAGCAGAAGTTGAAGCGTTTTGTACAAAATACAGTCTGACGTTTAACCCAAGAAACATGCAGCCCATTATCGACCTGATGGCTAAAGTTCGAGCGAATAACGGCGATGGCGTTGCAGATATGGACCAGGTTTACAAGCCGGAATCCGGTTTGTTTATTGAACTGTATAATCCCTGGCTTTCTGCTGAAAAACAGGAGGCGACCCCATCTGCTGAATATAGTAACGGGGGAGTTCCTCTCGGATCCAGCGGCGGTTCTATGGTGGATTCCGCCTGGCGAATTGCCGTTGCCGGCGGTAAAGCTGGCGGCAATGACGGTACTTCCTGGGCAGAAGATCTTCGCGAAAAGAATTATGCGATAGATCGAGTTTTATACTTTGGCAGTTCCACTCCTCAATCTGGCAAGTATACGTACAAAGCCAATACAAGCGTTTGCGTCAAACCCGGTCAGTTTGCGATTATCGGTCCAACTGGCTATACGTATTTGGCCCGAATTGCAGATTCAGGCGCAACAGCTCGTCCTATTAATATTACAACCGGTTCTTCAACAACTGTTACATTTGATAATTCACAGATTAAAAATGTCTGCGCTGTTGGCGTTCCGGATTGCGGAAAGGCGCGTTTTAGTCTTACCGATGCCGGGAATTATACCGACCCGGTTGACAATTCCGGCAAACTAACTACGCCTCGCGACAAGCCATACGATGCGGACGACGCTAATCGCTGGACAAATTTGGACGGTATTGGTCACGGACTCGGCGAAGACTTCGAACAGGCAGGCTTTCGCATTGTCTATTTGCAGCGTCTGGCTAATCCATACAAGTCATACGATGCAACGTCAAACCCTTATATAACATTTGATCAAATGCCGGTAGATTTGTACAGCTACAATGGTCGCCAGATTAATTTTGCCGATTACAAAGCTTTAAGCGCAGGCAAGAAAGCGACTGACGCAGATGAATTGACATATAAACATGCCGACGTTTTCATTAAATCCCGTCAAAGAGGGGAAACGCAGATTATTACCGGCGGTTCAACTTGCGCCAACTTCTGGAGCGCTGAAAAGATCCCAGGACAGACAAACAAATCAGCGACAAGCAAGATGTCTTTGTACACAAAGGGAACAGGCAGAACCGGTGTAGCTTCAGCTGTGAAAGAGCTCTTTTATCACAGTATTTCCAAATTTGAACCGAAATTTTATGACCTCGCAAATACTTCCGTTGGAACAGGAACATCAGCTGCAACGGCGTCATTGCCGTCGTACAAGTCGGCAGCGCCGTATTATTTCCCCAACAGACCGTTTAACAGCGTTATGGAGTTGATGCTGGTTCCGCAGGTGAGCGCATATGAATTGACGTCGTCTGCAAATGCAATTGACAAACCGGCGTCGGCAGAGTTGACTACTGCCAATCTGCCTAAATATCTGCATCCAACGGGAGACTGCGGCAATATTGATTTCCTTTCGGAATCCGGATCAAAGATACTGAATTACGTTCGCGTACAGACGCCGTTTGTCGTTACGCCAATGAACGTCAATACGTATTACGTTAACGGAAACAATCAATCCGTTTCTACAAACGTCGCTCCGGACGGGTATCGCTGGTCTTTCCGGGAACCTGGAAAAATCAACATCAACTCGATTACTCATCCGGCAATTTGGGAAGCGTTGTTGGGCGTTAAGTCTGAAGCCGAATTGACATCTATTTCAGGTCTTTCTTCCAGCTCCATGTATAACGATTACTGGGGAAAGATTTTCACGGAAAACCAGGGTTCTCGCCCGCGAACTTTTGGCGCCAGCGATGCAAACTATATTGCCGCCAATTTCCCGATTTTCCGAATGAATCAGGCAACTAAAGAAAGTCAGTCGGCGGCTTACAGCGTTTACTTCCAGACGCAGCTTATGCAGCGTTTGTCCAATTTGACGACTACTCGTTCCAACGTCTTTGCCGTTTGGGTTACCGTTGGATTCTTCGAATACCAAAATGGAAGCGTCGGCAAAGAATACGGTTTGGATAACGGCTCACGTCAGCGGTACCGGGCGTTCTATCTTATTGACCGAACGCGTCCGGTTGGCTATTCGCCGGGATCGAGAATGAACGCAGACAAGACGATTATTCTCCGAAGATATCTGCCGTAGTCAGCGTTTTTGGAAATGGAAAACGCTATGGGCAAATTACTCCAGATTTGCGTCGTAGGAGACGCAAATCAACCGGAATTTCAATACGCGCTGTCGAATATTTTCAACGGCGCGTATGTCTGTTACGCAGCTTCAATCGAAGATTTTTTTCGTTTGAATCCTTCTCCGGACGTTGTCGTTATGCTACAATCTTATCCGGGCGAATATTCAATTCCTGAAATGGAACGAATAATTCAGTCCAATCCAATTGCTTCTTTGATTCTGGTTACGTCGTCCTGGGGCGAGGGAGAACGTCGAACGGGAACGCCCATCAGAGACGCCATTCGCATTGCATGGTACGATTTTCCATGCTGGTTTAAGCGGCAAAAGACGCTCTTTGACGCCGGACGTTTGTCTCAGCTTTCGCTTCCTCTTTCGGCTTCGGACGCTCAACGGGCGGAACTGGATTCTCAAAACGAGTTTCCTGCCAGAACCAACGACGTCTTCTGGATTTTCAGCGATTCCGCCGTTCAAAGAGAGACGCTGTCGCGTTTTTACGCTCCCTTGGGCGCGCAGGTCTGGTCAGGCGGAATGACGACTGCGTTTCCTGAACAATTCCCGCTGGCTCATCCAGCGCGCATTGTTGTCTTTCCGGATTTCTTATCAGACGGCGTTTTTAAGAGAATCGCTCAATTAAAAGAGTTGAATCCCAATGCGGCGATTTACGTTATTGTCTATCAGCCCCGCATAGAAGAAATTGAATCTTTGCGATCTAACGGCGCGGACGAAATCCTTTCGCCGGAGTTTTATCAGCATGCCGCGTTGTGAGGGCTTTTCGCAGAGCTTTGTACGGGTGTAATAACTCTTGGGTTGCGAAGATAGATAGTTTATATTTTTGAACGCAGAGTGCGTTCCCGGGGAGCGGACATTGTCCGCGTAATCTAAGGTTGTTTGTTGGCGGGTAATACCCGCCCCCCGTAAGCTTCGCCTCTTATTTCATGATTTCATACCACCCAATTTTGAACGCGCCCTTTTAGCGCTTGCTGTTCCTTCCCCCCCTTGACGAAAATCGGTAAATGTCAATAATATAAGTAATTAATGGGGAGCGTTTTGATGAGTTCTCCCGAATTTATCCCAAAACCAGAGCGCCGATTATGAATCCATCTCAATATGACGGCTTTAACCAAAAGATCGGGTTGATTGCTCGACTGGCGCTGTTTGTCTTTCTTGTATATTTGTTCCTCGTTGCAGTCAAAATGTTTGGAACGGGGGTAACAACTTATACAAATTACAATAACTCTATTTTAGAAACGCTCGCATCCCAGCTGAAAAACCCGTTTACAGGATTGTGTTTGGGAATTATCCTGACGGCTTTGATGCAAAGTTCGTCAGCAACAACCAGTATATCAGTGGCGATGGTTGCAACAGGAGCCATCCCGTTAGAGGGCGCGATCCCAATTGCAATGGGCGCCAATATCGGAGCTGCTCTGCCGTGTACAATTGTTTCGTTGACCCATATTGGAGGCGAACGGCGTACATTTACCCGCGCTTTTTCCGCATCGTTGATACTGGATACGTTCAACATATTAACGGTTTTGATATGCTTTACGCTGGAAATGACTTTTGGCTATCTGACCAAAGCCTCAACGTTTTTGGCGTCGCTGGTTCCAGTTTCCGCCGCAGGAAACTCGCCCGGGTTCAACCCGATATCCTATGCGGTAGACACTCCGGCAAAGGGAATTCAAAATATGTGTCTTATGGGGTTAAGCCCATTGACAACATTGATTATAATGGGAACGCTCGGTCTGATAATCATGATTTTTTCGTTAGTTTATATAACGAAAAACATGAAATCGCTCATGGCAGACAAGATTGAAGACTGGCTCAACCGCGCGTTGTCCCAAAACGGATACATCGGTCTTCTGGTTGGCGTTATTGTAACGATGCTCATCCAATCGTCAGGAATTACGACGTCGCTGCTGGTGCCGCTTGTTGCCGTCGGCGTTCTTTCTGTCAAGAAGATATATCCGATAGTCATCGGCGCGAAGGTTGGAACGACTATCACCGCTATTCTGGCGGCAACGGCGTTTTTGAATACTCCAAACGGGCAGATGGGCTTGGCGCTGGCGTTTGCTCACACGTTGTTCAATATAACCGGCGTGATTTTATTCTACCCGATCCCTCAAATGCGTTTTCCGATTTTCCTGAGTCGGCGTCTGAGCATTATTTTGGCGCGCCGTCGACGATACGTTGTCGGGTGGATTGCAATGCTGTACTTTATTTTGCCCGCTTTGGGATTCCTGCTTTTCAGAAATTTTAATTAACAGAGGTAACGAAAATGTTCAAATGGTTATATTCCGGATCAGCGTCCACAGCGGCCATGAACGCTGGCATGAAGAACATTCGCAGTCAGTTTTGCGAAATGCTTGACGCCTCCCGCCGCGCGTTTCAGCTTGCCGCAGACGCCTATTTGCGCTACGAGGACGCAGAAGCCGTTCGAGCGGAACTGTTTGCTCTGGATAAGTCTATAAACAAGTCAGAACGCACCATCCGTAAAGAGCTGGTTATTCATACGACGGTTCGCGGCACAGCGGATTTTGATCAGTGCTTGATAATGATGAGCATCGTCAAAGACGGCGAACGCCTGGGCGACATCGCCAAAAACATCTACGACTTAACCGTCTCCGCCCCGGACGTTCCAGACGGAATTACCAAAGGGAAGCTGGAAATGGTCAAGAACGCGATTCTGGCTTTGATTGACCATTGTCGGCATATTTTCGATTCTCAGGACGAGCAGATGGCGACGGAACTGATCTGTCAGGCGGCGGCGATTGAAGACACCTGCGATCAGCAGATTTACTGGTTCCTGGCGGAAAAGACGGATAACGAGCGCATTGACGTCGCTTACACGCTGGCGTTTCGGTATTTTAAGCGGTACGCGTCCCACGTTCGCAACATTGCCTCGTCGATCGTTCAGCCGGTTCATAAACTGGACTTTACCGGCAAGATTGTTAAGAATAATCCGCATAGTTTGGACCTTCTTAATGAACTCCCCAAAGAGGAAAACAAGGAAAAATAAAGAGGAATAAACGTTTAAAACGTTTTTCTTCGGCTGTAGAGCAATATTTTTCTTATAAATTTACAAAATTTCCAGTCAAACGGTTGACAAATACAATCGGTTAAATACAATATTATATATAGTAGTTTCCTCCAGCCTGGCAAGACGCGCGTTTTGCCGCCCGGCCGTTTTCGGGTTTGCGGAGAGATTGCATTGAAAATTACCCGCCTAAAATATGTGAGGTTTAATTATGGGAACCAGCCATTGGCAATTGCTTATTTTACTTGTTATTATCCTGCTCCTTTTTGGCAATCGAATTCCACAGATCGCCAAATCGTTGGGTAAGGGCATCACCGAATTCAAAAAAGGCGTCAAATCTGGCGAGGACGACGACGAAGACGAAGAGGAAGAACTTCCCAAGAAGAAGTCTAAAAAGAAGGTAGCAAAGGAAGAAGACGACGAAGAGTAATTTGTCTTGACAGGGAGATAATCACATGATGGGTATAGGAACTCCTGAATTGATAATTTTAGGAGTTATTGCTCTGTTGCTTTTTGGGAAAGATCTTCCAAAAGTTGCCAAGTCCGTAGGAAAAACGATTTCAGAGTTTAAAAAGGGCATGAGCGAAATGACTTCCGATCTTCGAGAAGCGACCAGCGACATCGAAGAGGAAGCCCGCTCTGTCAAAAAGACTCTTACTGATTCCGCTTCTGACATCAACAGCTCTGTTCAGAAAAAGAAGAAGAAAAAGAAACCAACGCCCAAGTTCGTTGAAGACGAAGAAGAAGCCGACGCTTCCTCAGACGCTCAATCCCCAGAATCCCAGCAAAGCTAATGGCAAAATCAACTTTGAAATACTGTTATCGCTGGCCTCGTCCCGGGTATACGGCAGACTGCGTCATCTTGCGTCCCGCTAAAAAATCGAACTTTGAAGTTCTTTTGATTCAACGGGGCAACGAGCCGTTCAAAGGATCATGGGCGCTGCCCGGCGGGTTTGTCAACGAGTACGAAGCGTTGCCAGCTGCCGCAGCGCGAGAGCTGCAGGAAGAAACCGGCTTGACGGACGTCAAGCTCAAGTTTGTAGACATCTACGGCAAAGAAGGACGCGATCCCCGCGGCTGGACGGTAACCGGCGTCTTTTGGGGATTCCTTCCCAAAGGACAAAATCCCAAAGCCGGCGACGACGCTGCAAATTTCGGCTGGTTCCCGGTCGACAACTTGCCATCCGTCGCTTTTGACCACGCCAAGGTTATCGCCGACGCCATGAAAAAAATGAAACGCTCAACCCGCCCGGCAAACCGCCCAAAGGTTGATTAACGTACTTGTTTCTGTTATGATACAAAAAAACGCCTCAAACTGAGGCGTTTTTTATTTGACGCGTTGCGTCGATTTTTGCAGAGGCTTTATGATTCAGGATTTTTTAGAGTGACGGCGTTTGGGGGTTGATTCGTACAGCTTTTTGGTAATCGCTTCAAAGACTTCCGGCGTCTCGTAACGGAAGATTTTCCCTTCTTTGTCTTCCTCGGGCATGGGGCCAATGAGTCCCTGAAAAACCGGCAGACCTCGGATTTCCAAGTCCAGGCTGCAATCGTCAACGCCAATCTGAACGTGTCGTTTGGCGATTTCTTCCGGTCCGTCGAAATCGCGAAATACATACGTTCCGTCAGCCGCGCACGAAACGATTCGATAGGTTTGTTTTTTGTTGTTGGCGCAGCCGCTTTTTTCGATGTTGTTTTCCATGGCGCTTTTTACGGAGTGTTACTGAATACAATAATACAAATAATAAAATCTTGTTTACAATATTATCGTCTCAAAAAGTAAAATAGTCAATATGGAGCGATTATGTAAAAATACGTTTTTCAAAAGATTAATGCTTGGGAATCCGATACAAACGGAATAATCGTTACAGACGTAACTGATTGGATGACAAATAGAACGGGTAAGAGCGCTTTGTGCTGCTGGGAAGCGACGTTTTAAGATAAGAATAAGGAGCAAGGAATTAATCAAACTTCTCACTCCTGACTCAACAGATGTGACATTTTACAACGGATTTTTTAATCGTTGGCGTGACGCCCGATTTTCTTGAACGGGATTTGAACGAATCCGGCTTTCAGAGCAGGCGAGTTGGGCTGAAGCTGGAATCCAGCATCCTCCGGACGTTCCGGGTTGACGAACAGCGGGTCTTCGCCCTCGAATAGATCCGGTTTTTCTTTATCAGCGCTTTGCGTCCAAACCGTGTTGTTTTCCATCTTGAGGAACGGGCGCGCTTCCTTCTGAATTGACACGTTCCAGAACCCCGCTGGTTTATCCCAAACGCCGCGGAAACAGACGTTGCGGGAAACCTCGTTGCCTTTCGGCGCGCCGGGGTCGTCGTCAATCATGTTTGCCAGTTCCGGGAACTGCTCGCTGTACGGCGGCTTGTCGATAGTGATACCGAGAACGGTTCCTTTCTCTTTGAATTCGTTTACCCATTGTTCCGTCCAGAATTTTGCCCAGCCGATGCCGCGGGCGTCTATATGAAGCGACGGGAAACAGTCGATAAAAATATTGTTGACGATGGCGTTGTTGCGCCCGCCGCCGATCATTGCGGCTCGGGTAACGCGCTGAAAAACGTTGCCTTCAATTCGGCAGGACGAGAACATGTCGTCCAGATAAATGCCGACGCAGCCTTTGTTTTCAAAGCCCTGAACGTCGTGCATGTAATTGTAACGGAAGACGTTTCCACGCATCGTCCAGTTTCGTCCGCAGTAGACGGCGCCGGCGTCGTTAGATTCCCAGCAAACGCGAGCGATCTCGTTGTATTCCATGACAATGTAGTTGCCGGAAAAGAGAATGCCGTTATGCGGAGCGTCAGTGATGAGGTTGTTTCGAGCGGTAATTCCAACGCCGTGCAAGCTCAGCCCCGGGTTGTAAACGCGCTGAATTCGGGCGTAATGGTGCGTGTAACAGTTCTGAACCGTCCAGTTCGATTTCGTTAACGTGTTTCTGTCGCCGGCGTAGACGGCAATTCCTGCTGACCCCATGCCGTAGGCTTCGCAGTTGTCGATGACGCTGTCGCCTCCGCCGCTGCAGAAAATAGCCGCATCGCCGCCGTTGCGAATCAACAGATTTTTCAGCGCGATATTTTTGCAATTCCGAACGCTGACGGCTACCTGACGACAACCCTCGATTGTAACGGATTCAAACGTTACATAATTGACGTCTTGCATTTGCAAAGCCGACGAACCGCCGGTGAGAATCGCTTCCGCATTGTTGAGCTGTTCAATGTTGTCGACAGGCGCGTAGAAGTAAACGATTCCGGCTTCCCTGTCGATGTAATACTCGCCCGGCTGGTCAAGTTCCGACAGCAAATTGAACCCGTAAAACCATTGTCCTTTTCGGTATCCATAGGAATGCTGCGGATCTTTGAGTTCGACGAACTTTTTGTCGGAGTCGATCTTGTCGATTCGCTGTTTGCTCTCGCTCCAGTCGTAAAACCAGTATCCGGACAGCCACGGGTCTTTTTCGTTTTTCCAGTTTGAAACGCGTTCGTCTTCATAGAAGAACGCACCTCGGACGGAACCCTTTGTTCCGCGGTCGTCCTTATCGAGAACGGCGACGTCGGCGATTTTGATAAACCCGCTGTTCGGGTATCGAGATAAGGTCATCGGCTTGTCGTCGAAAAACAGTTCCGCGCCTTTGCGATCCGGCGAGCCGAAATCCGTTACGCCCAACGCTTTCGCGTCTGCCTGATAAACCTTTCCTCGCGCCGATTCCGGCAAGACGTTCAAAACGGATTCGTCCGTTACAACTTTCCAGCCGGTCAGAACGATGCCGGAAAGAAATCGGACTTTGCCGTCAGCGCGAAAGACGGTTCTGGACTGTTCCGTCCCGGAATCGTTCCCGTCGAGAACCAACGGACGAGGGAGATAATAGTCCCCTTGAGGAATTGTTACAACGACGTCTCCGTTGGAGCCTGCCTGACGAACAGCGCGAGCGTCGTCCCGGAGTTTTTCAAGAGTTTGAATGTCGCCGACAAATTCGTGGGCGTAAGCGCTGAACGCTGTTACAACAATCAGGAAAGCAAGAAAAAGTCTTTTGAAGGTCATGGCAGGACGTAGGGGGGTAAAGGACCGAGGTTGACGAATTAAACTACAGGATATTTCTGGCTTTGAGTTCTTCTTCCGCCTGGGCTGCGTCGAAAAACTGAACGGCGTCGAAACCAGCGGCTTTTGCGCCGCAGATATTGTTATAGAGGTCGTCGAAAAACAGAATCTCCGACGGCTCTGCGCCAGCGGCTTGCGCGGCGGCAAGATAAATCTGTCTGTCCGGTTTGGCAAGATGAAGTTCGTGACTTCCCAACAGGACGTCAAACTGGCTGAACAGTTCCGGGAACGTCGTCTGAACGTATTCCCAATGCGGTTGGCTGGTATTGGATAAAACGCCTAAACGCATTCCTTTTGCTTTGAGCGTTTTAACCAGTCGAAACGTATCTTTTTTGAGAGTGAAAATCTCGTTGTACGCCTTTTTCAAGTCGTCAAACGACATCGGCAGATGAAACAACGCAAAGAAATCTTCCGGCGAAACGACGCCCAGCTCGAAGTCGTTCCATTGGTCAATATAGTTTATATACAGATCTTCAATGACCTTCTGCCCGTCCAGCCCGGTCTTGGCGGTAATTGCGTTGGCGGTCTTGCTGAAATCGTAGCTCAGCAATACGCCGCCCATGTCGAAGTATATGAATTTGATCATTGATGTAATGAGGCAGTAGGCAGTGGTAAGTAGTTAGTGGTAAGTGGTAAGTTAGATCAGCGCTTGCGTCCTAACCACTAACCACTAACCACTAACCACTAATCGTAACTCGCAACTCAACCCTTTATCTTTGGTATATCGGCAACAGTCCTTTTTCCAGCTGCAAAATGGTGAGATTGATTGACGTCGTCATAACAGGTCCGTTATATCCTTGCGTCCAGGAACCGTTGGGCTGCATTTCGGAAATGAGCCTTTTTGCCATCTGGCTTCGATACGTTTCCCAGCCGTCTCCGCCCTCTCGATATTTGACCTGAGCGTAGTAGTAGTGAGCGTAATGCCAGTACCCCATTCCGGAGTTGGAAAGGTTGTCGAGGTTCTTCTTGCAATATTCCAATTGACGCGGAACGCAGGAATCGTCGTACTCGCCGGCGTTGAGCAGGCAGGAGACCGCAGCGGCTGTGATAGCTGGACGTCCTCCACCTCCGCTTTTGAGCGAATAAATGACGCCGCCGTCTTCGTTTGTGCATCGATGGATATAGGTAACCGCCTTGTCGATGATTTCTTTGGGAACGGGAATGCCCGCATTTCGACAACCGCGCAAACCCTGAACCTGAGTAATGGTCGTTGACCCTTCGTCGAAGTCGTTCCCTTCTTTTGCGGAAACGTATCCCCAGCCGCCGTTAGAGGTTTGCGCCTGTCCGCTGAAGACGACGGCTCTGGTTAAGACGTCGATGAGCGTTGCGCGTCGATCAGCGTCTTCCTCCTCGCCTAACGCCTGAGACAAAAACAGCATGGCAAACCCGTGCCCGTAGATGTATCGGTCGTCCAGTTGAGAACCAATCAATCCGTTCGGCTGGCTTTGAGCGGTAAGATAGTCAATCGCGCGGCGAATATTGGAAGAGTACTTGCCTTGAGTAGCGGTTGAGCCTTCGCAGCTAAGCGCGATTCCAGCCATGCCTGTCATAGCGGCGGGATAGCGACCGTTTGGTCCGTTCCAGCGACCCGTTCTGGTTTGCTGACTTGCCAGCCATTCCAGACCTTTGTTAATCGCGCGCTGTTCTTCTGGAGTAAGCGTCGATTTTGACGAACTGGACTTTGAGGGTTCGTCGGCAAAGCAGACGCCTCCAAAAACGAAGATAGTAAATATCGACAGTAAAGCTATTTGTAATTGATTTTTCATAATATTCTATTTTAACAAAATTTTGAATTATAATCAACGGGGGGGAAGGATTTTTAAAAAACTGAACAAAAAATAAAACAGAATTTATAATATATGCTAGAATAGAAGTAAATGACTGCATAACAAGATAAGGCAAAATGGACATTCCCTCAATTCAGACGGCGTCATATCGAGTCGGTCTGCTGATTTTGGCAGGCGGATTGGGAGCGGTTTGTCGACTACTTACGGGGGGCGGGTATTACCCGCCTAAAATAACTTACATTAATATTTATCGCGGACAATGTCCGCTCCCCAGATAGGTTCATAATCAGAGGTTAATCAATGAACGTTTATACTGGAGTTACTTTGGGAATAACCATAGCCGCGTTTATCGCATCGGCGGCGCTGTTTATTCTCTCAACTCCTGCGAACGGCGGAATCGTTTTGGCGTTAGCAATTCTGTTGCTGGGCGTTTTCTTGCGACGACTTCCCAGTCTGGCGGGGTCGTATTATACGTTTATTATTTTGAGCTGCGTTGCCGCCGGATTGTCGAAGCCGGACTGGTTTATGTATATTTATCCGTCCTGGTTTGGTTTCTCCGGCGAGCCAATTAAATGTACAGAACTGATTACCCCTCTGATTCAGATTATTATGTTTGGAATGGGAACGCAGTTGACGCTTCGGGATTTTCAGGCGGTTGCGTTCCAGCCCAAAGGCGTGATTGTTGGTTTGGGGCTGCAATTTCTGGTCATGCCGATTAGCGGCTTGGCGTTGGCAACGCTTTGCGGCATGCTGTCTGAACAGTTTGGACTTGGTCCGGAGATTCTGGCGGGAATCATTCTGGTTGGCTGCTCGCCCAGCGGCGTGGCGTCAAACGTGATGTCGTTTTTAGCGAAAGCGAACGTGGCGCTGTCGGTTACGCTTTCCGCCTGTTCGACGCTGGTCGCTCCGTTCCTGACGCCGTTGTACATGGAATTTTTTGCCAGTCAATTCATCGAAGTTCATGCCGTCCAAATGATGGCAAGCATGCTCGGCATTGTGATTTATCCGATTATTGCAGGGCTTTTGTTTAAGAGCGTTCAGATGTACGGATTAACACGTCGGCGATCTGTAACAATTCAAGCAGTTGTTTATTCTCTTTTGATTTTTGTATTGCATATCCTGTTTATCTGGGCAGGGTTATATTCGCCTTGCGAAGCATTTCAGAAAGCTCTATTGACAATTGCTTATTGCGTCGTCGCGCCGGCTTTGGCGTCTGCCGTCCTCAGACCGTTTTTAATTAGACGCGAAGAAAAGGTGGAGCATTTTCTGGCTTTCCTGTCGTCGCTTGCTGTGGGATTGGTAATTTTAGCAACCGTAACCGTTGGACACAAATCTTTAATGGCGGTTGGCGGAATCCTTTTGATTGTTTGTCTGGCGCATAATCTGCTCGGATACGCTATTGGATACGCGATGGCGAGATTGTGCCGGTTGTCAAAGAAGGACTGCCGAACTATTTCCATTGAAGTGGGGATTCAAAACAGTGGGCTGGCAACGTCCATTGCCAACGACATGGGCAAAGTTACAACGCTGGGTTTGGCTCCGACCATTTTCGGATGCTTTATGAACACAACCGGCTCGATTCTTGCCGCTATTTGGCGCAATATTCCCTGCGAAGAAAAGCATAACAAGACGTCAAAATCTATAAACACGAATAGGGAGTAGGGAATAGGGAATAGGGAATAGGGAATGGGGAATAGGTATTCGCCTTCGGCGAATTTAAAAACTACTCCCTACTTCCTACTCCCTACTCCCTAAACCCTACTCCCTAAACCACTCGCAACTCGAGTTATTTGTTCATCGCCAGCTGTTTCATGGCGTTGAGAGCGGCACAGACATCGTCGCAGGATACGTCTTCCCAGCCCGATATCTTATGATTGAGAATGGCGATCTTGAGCGCGTCGAAGGCGTTGGTTAAATCGTCTGGGAAGTCTGGAATGTCTTCAAACGGACGGCAAGGTTCAGCAGGCGTTTGCGGCGCGGCGAACATGGATTCTCCACCCGGCTGAAGCGGGTCTGGCTGGAACGGGATATCCGATTCGTCGCCGAAATCAGGCTTTTCGTTGAGCGGTCCGTCTGATCCGCCAAAATTCGGATCAAAGTCTTTGACTTCGCCTTCGGAGGATTCGACGGAATCGTCAATGCCTTTGCCCTTCTTTCCTTTCGGCTCGTCGTTATCGGGATTGACATCTTCGTCAAGATCGGAGGGATGAACGTCCGTCTCTTTGGGCTTTTTATCAGCGGGAGAACCGAGGCTTTCCCAACGCTTCATTCTCATTTGGGAAACCGACCATTTACTATCCGCCGCATCTTGAAGCCACTTTTGAGCGTCATCCCAATCCAACGCCGCCTGAAAGTGACTCCAATACAGTTGAGGGAATTCCGCCGACAGGTCGTTAAAGCGTTCGTAGACGCGTCGAAGGCGTCCAACGTGCTGCGGCGTAACAGCCCCCACCTGACGGCTCCAGGTTTCATCTGAATACGAGGTTGCGGGCGCTCCCTGTTCAATCAGAGCCGTTCGCCATTGATGAATCAGCTTGCCCTTCTCCCAGTTGGTGCGAGAAATGAGCGTCTCCCATTTTTCCTGCCACAGACGGGTTGTCTGGTCGATAACGTCTCCAATAACGATCGGGGTAATTCCGGTTCCGGAAGAGACAGGGTCAGTCGAAATAAGGGTTTTATTTTTCATGGTTTGTTGTATTAGTTGCGAGTTGTTAGTTGCGAGTGCATAGTGCATAGTGCATAGTGCGTAGTGCATAGTGAGGGGAGCGCTTTGCGTATGCGTACTATCCCCTACTCCCTATTCCCTATTTCCTATTCCCTCTTTGTGAACGGTTGTTCATAATAGTGCGAATGTCGCGTTTGGCTTCCGCATCTTTGAGCGCCTGACGTTTATCGTGCTTTTGCCGCCCAATACAGACGCCGAGCTTGACTTTCGCGTATCCGCGGGTAAAGTAAATCTGAAGCGGGATGAGCGTTGTGCCTGGCGATTGAGTGGCCTTGTCCAGCTTTTTGAGCTCCTTTTGATGAACGAGCAGCTTTCGGGTTCGACGCGGCTGATGATTAAACTGGTGCGCCTTGTCGTATTCCGGGATGTCGCAGTTTATCAACCACAGTTCGCCGTTTTTGACTCTTGCGTAGGAATCGGAAATATTGCAATGTCCGGTTCGAAGACTTTTAACTTCGCTTCCCCACAGGACGATTCCGCACTCCAGCTGCGCTGTAATGTCATAATCATGCCTTGCGCGGCGGTTTTCCGTCACGTTTTTGAAGGTAGGATCTTCGGGCGTTCCTTTTTTTTCCTGTTTCTTTTTAGCCATGACAGCAGCAGCCTCCGCCGTGCCCGCAGCCGCAGCCTCCATGGTGAGAATGATCGCATTCTCCATGCTTGCAGCCATGAGACGGTTTATGACAATTGGGCGCGGTAATCTGTTTAGTCAGATTTTTTGACCCGCACTCTGGACAAACAGGCTTGTCTGACGAGCGAACGATAAGTTCCACGTCAGCGTTGCAGGATTCGCAATGATAATTATAAATAGGCATGATGGTTACTATGGTTTTGAGCTGTGAGTGCATAGTGCATAGTGCATAGTGAGAGGAGCGCTTTGCGTACTATGCACTAAGTACTATGCACTAAGTACTATTCCCTCTCTTTGAACGGTTGCTCATAACTGCAACGGTTCGTTCGCCATGAGCCGTTCGTGTTTGGTCTGTTCGTACATATCTTTCAACAGTTCGATATGAGCGTCCTGCTGAACAATGTTACGACGGGCGAACATGCGGCTTTGCGTCGCGATTAAAACGTCCAGAGAAACTTCCGTAATCTGTCCGAAAGCTCTGGCATAGTTGACAAAACTGGGAACGTTGCGCGTTACGTAGCCGTAAAGCATGGAACACGCGCCGACGAGTTTCCCTGTAAAAATGCTGGTGTTGATTGCCGTCTTGGCGAAGTCGCCGATTATGCAGCCGAGAAACTGCATGTTCGTTTGATATCGTCCGTCCGGGTATTCCATGACGACGGTTCCGTAAGTGTTTTTCAGGTCGCTGTTACACGTTCCCGCGCCGAGGTTGACCCAGGAGCCAACATAGGAGTGTCCCAAAAAACCATGATGCTGTTTGTTGGTATACGGTTCGATGGTTGAGGCTTCCACCTCTCCGCCGATTTTTGTCGTTCTTCCTACGGCAACGCGGTCTTTAATTGCGGCGTGTTCAATAATTCTGGCGTCAGGCCCGATATAAACCGGTCCGCATAGATAGCAGTACGGTCCGACGGACGCGCCGCGGTCGATAATAATCGGTCCGTTGGAGGAATTGGCAACCAGGTAATCTCCCAGCTTGACTTCCGGGGCGACAAACACGCCGTCCTGAATTTCTTTGTATTCGCCCTGCGCCAAACGATAGCTCTGATTTTCTGCAAAGCAGGTCAGATGGTAATAAACCAAATCGTGAGGACGCTGAAAAATCGGCAGTTGGAACGGGCTGGCGGGAAGACGCAATTTAACAATCGCGTTTTGAATAGTTTGAGGATATGAGTTACGCTCAAATAACGACCACGCCTGCTGCGCTGTTACAACGGCTGCGGCGACAACCGACTGGGGTTCGTCCAGCAGTTCAACCGCTTCGTTGTCTTGAAGATGGACTTGCGCCGCTGCGCTGTCAGACGGCTGATTGTAAACTATCGTCGGGCGCCCGTCGCGAATGATCTGTTCCAAAATCTCAATGGATTTTATAGACGGAACCAGCGTCGCGTTGACTAACAGTATCGGCTCGTTGGGATCGTCGATTATCGGGAAATCAAACTTGACCTTGTTTGGCAAATACGGATTGACGTCGAGCAGGGTTGTCTGTTCGACGTATTTTCGCGTTTGAGCGTACAGTTCGTTACTGGTTAACGACAGCAGCTGAATCAGGTTGAATCCGCCGCAGGAAAGCGTAAACGCCGCGCGACCGATAGTCGCAGGAAACAGGCGTTGAATTCCGTCGTCTTCAAAAAGGAGAATTTTCATAATAAATTATAAGTAACGAGTGCATAGTGCATAGTGCATAGTGCATAGTAAGGGGAGCGCTTTGCGTACTAGCGCTAAGTACTATGCACTAAGTACTACTGCCTACTGCCTATTGCCTACTGCCTAAACCCTACCTTCTTCCCCCTTGCTGCTTCTGCTTTTTCCGTTCCGCTTTTTCGGCATACGCTTTCGCAGACGCGCCGCGGCTGGAATCGACTTTATTGGCGGTAATCTGTTCGCTCTTGCTTTTCCAAAACTCAGCGTTTCTTTCGTCATGAAGTTCATTTCGATAAAGAATCGAAATCTGGTCAGTGGCGTAAGAGTCGTTAGGATCAAGTTCGTACGCTTTTTTGTAGGCGGCAATCGCTTTTTCGAATTCTCCCTTGTTGGTATATTCGTACGCCTGATCGTGATAGGCTCTTTTGTCCATTTTGGGCGTCTGAGTAGCAGAAGAACCGCCGCTAAAACTGAAAACGGCAATAATCAAAAGGATAAGAACGCCGCCGATAATGCTGCCGTACGTATACAAGTTTTTATTCTTGCCCTTAAACAGCCCGCTCAATGGATTGCGGTTTCGGCTTCGTCTGGTGGAACGACTGCTGGAAGATTTACTTGAGGACGTTCTGCCAGAGGACTTTGACGACGTTTTACTTGCGCCAGTCCTTTTCGTGGTTGACGTTTTTTTCTTATTGTTGTTTAACGAACCAAAATCAAAACTCATGATTTACGTTTGGGAATAATTGTTTCGGGGAATTAACCAATACCGGCGACTGAAGTTCGACAATTGACAACAAGGAAATCCCTTATTAATATTTGGGCTTATCGAACTCGCCTGTTCAAATTATATCATATTTAAAAACAAATAATAGAGGGTAGTTTTCGGGGGGCGGGAATAGGGGATGGTATTTAGAAGTACTTAGTGCATAGTACTTAGCGCTAGTACGCAAAGCGCTCCCCTCACTACGCACTATGCACTACGCACTATGCACTCCCTACTCCCTCTCGTTTATAATACAAGACTTTCCAGCAGCATACGCATTTTCCGCAATTCGACAAGATGATCAGCGCCCTCCTGCGGAACGATATCAATGCTTAACGCTCGCTTGTATCCAACTTTATCCAGCTGATTAATCAGCTTCCCAAACTCGAAGTCGCCCTGACCTACTTTGGTTTGGTAAACGCCCGGCTTGGAATCTCTGAGTCGAACATGGTTGACAAACGGCAAGAGCGACTCCATCATCTTGGACTGCATCGCTTCTCCGAGATAGTAACTCGGATCAAGAGCGACCATCAAACCGTGAATCCGGTTGCAAAACCCTAACGTCGTCTGCAAATCTTCGGAAATGCGCCCTTTTTCAGTCAAAACGCTGACTACGCAGCCTGCTGTAAACGCTTCTTCAACGGCGTATTCCAAACGTTCGATTTCTTCGTTAAATGGAAATCCCAACGGCGAAGACCGCAGCGCCAGGGAAACGATTCCGTTAACTTTCGCAAGTTTACAACACGCTTTGAATTGGGCTTTAAAATTCTGTTCCGATGGGATGTCGATACTGAATACTGACGGGGTCATACGGGTTATTCCTCGAAATAACGCTGCAACCTCGTCAAAATGATTTAGGACGTCAGACGGTTTTATCGCCCCGCCCTGTTCGTAAATAAACGTCTCCAGATAGCCAAACTCCTGTTCAGCTAACGCGTCAACCGCTTCGCTCAACGATGCGTTAGGAAAACACTGCGTTGTTGCTGATATATACACTGTTTACTCCTTGATCGGATTATAAAAACGAAGTTAAGTAGTTTATTAGGGAATAGGGAATGGGGAATAGTTTACGGGGGGCGGGTATTACCCGCCAAAAAACAAACAGCCTTTGATTTCCGCGGACAATGTCCGCTCCCCAGAAACAACTATTCCCTACTCCCCTATCCCTACTGCCTCTATTGTACCATAAAATCAAAAATTTTACAATTCTATTCTCAATTCTAATAATAAAGTATTTACAAAATTCTTTTTTTAGTTAAAATAGAGATAATAGGGAACAGAGAACAGAAGATAGGGAATGGGGAATAGTTTACGGATGGCAGGTATTACCCGCCAAAAAACAAACAGCCTTTGATTTTCGCGGACAATGTCCGCTCCCCAGAAACAACTACTCCCTACTCTCTGCTCCCAACTTCCAACACCCTTTTCCCTGGCGCTACGCGCTATAACCATTAGCGTCCCGTTTTATCATGAGCACACCTTTTTACAATAATTCCAATCCGACGGATCAACCCATGAATGCGGAATTTTATTCAGACGTCCCGCCTATGCAAACGTATCCTCCTTTCAGCAGATTCATTCTCGTTCCGGCAAAATCCGGTTTTTGGAAAACGTTTCTTCTGATAATGCTGGCGATTATTTTGCTGTTTTCGCTAACCTGCAACCTGGCGTTTTTTGGCTTGCTGTCTGATTCCTACAAAGAATCGACAAAAAACGTTCAAGAGAAATTCTACTCTGGCGATGAAGACAGTTCCAGAAAAATTGCCATCATCAGCATTACCGGAGCGATTGACGAGGGAGAGGATTACAAAGACTTCATCGACGCCGCTATGGACGACAAAGACGTCAAAGCCGTCGTTTTGCGCGTCGACTCCCCTGGCGGAACGGTGTCCGGGTCAGACTACATTCTCAACCGACTCAATAAGCTCCGGGAAAAGAAGCCGATTGTTGTCAGCATGGGTTCGATGGCTTGCAGCGGCGGATATTACGTTTCCATGTGCGTCGGCGACGAAAAAGACTCCATTTTCATAGAACCGACCGGCTGGACGGGCTCAATCGGCGTTATTATTTCTCGATACGACGCCTCGGAACTGTTCAATAAAAAGCTGGGCGTTTTTGAAGACCCGATTACAAGCGGTCCCAATAAGGCAATGGGGTCTCCGCTTATGCCGCTTACAGACGAACATCGAAAGATTTTCCAGGATTTGGTCGATGATTCATTTATCCGGTTTAAGGATATTATTAAAAATGGACGTCCCCGATACGCAGAAAATCCAAAAGAGCTGGACGATCTGGCAACGGGTCAGGTTTATTCCGCCAATCAGGCTCTCGAGTTGGGACTGGTAGATAAAATCGGATTCCTGGACGACGCCGTCGAACGGGCGTGCGAGATGGCGCATATCAGCAGCCCAAAATCCGCTCGGGTTGTTAAATACGCCAAAGAAGCGTCGCTCAAAGAAATGCTGCTTTCAATCCAGCAAAGCGACAAGCCAAACGTTGTCGAGGACGTCAAAAAAGTCGTCAACAAAGCCGCGTCGCCCAAAGCGTATTACCTGTGGCAGATGTGAGCGCGAGGCGCTAAGTGGTAAGTGGTAAGTTGTAAGTGGTAAGTTAGATGAACGCTTGCGTACTAACCACTAACTACTAACCACTAACCACTACTCCCCACTGCCTACTGTCTCCCCTAAAGCCTACTCCCATGCCAGAATACTCAGCCTATCAACAGAAAGTCATTCATCGTTATTACGAAAACATCGACGCCATTTCGCTTCAAAAGTTGAGCGAACTGGTTGCAGACCTGTACCTGTCAGAGGGGAAAAAACGCCAAAAACTGTGGGAACGCGCTCGCGCTGCAATGACAAACGCTCGCGTCCCCGCCAGCCGCATTGACGCCATTCTCCAAAGCGACTCTCCGGAAGCCCTCGCCAAACTGGTCAGCGAACTGAGCGGAAAAGGCTGAAATCGCATTGCTTTCAACTCGAAACGGGTGCACGCAAATTTTTCCTGCGCTTAGATGATTTGTCCGAATTAGAGACAAGACGTCGCGGCAGCGACAGCGGACGATAGTCCGCTAAAGTCCCGATAGGGACGAAACTCATTGTAACCGGCGGTTTCAACCGCCGGGGGGGAAGCATAGATAATTGAATATCGACGAATACGCTTTTCCTCCCGCGCCTCCAACGGAGGCGCAGGAGGAAAAGCGGCTAAAGCGATAGGGGGTGTATATCGCGTTTATACCGTGGGCTGAAGCCCACGGTTACAAGGGTTGCGTCCTTTCAGGACGCGATTCAGCTTCTCGTCTAATCTATTTATCTATCTTCGCAAGAAATTTTTGCGTGCACCCACTCTGAACTGAATAATAAAAGCGGCGCATTCACGCCGCTTTCGTTTTATTCTTACATCTGTTTTACAACGCGATGTTCATTATTTTTCAACTTTGCGAATAACGATGTTTCGGATTTCTCCCGTTGTGTACCAGGTAGCGAATCCGAACGGTTCAATCGGTTCGACTTCCATGCGGTTGCTGACCGTTCTGTCTTCCATGTCGACGGTTGACAGTTTCTCGCCGTTGATGTAAACGACCAGTTCTTTCTCGGTAATTACCAATTTAACGTCGTACCAAACGTTGTTTTTGAACTCGTAGGTAAACGCTGAACTGTTTTCGTCGGCGGAAAAGCCGTCAAGACAGGAGAAACCGCACAGCGAGCCGCCCCAGCCGCCCAGTACGAAGCCAAAGCATTTGTCCTTGTACGGCATGACCGCCAAGCCGAAAAAGTCGTTACCCTCGACGCGGCGCGCCTGATAATTCAGTTCGTAGTTGATTTTGGGAAAGCGTCCGTTGTACTTGATTCCAGACCCGGGATTGCCTGCTGGCAGCTGAATCGCCCCGTTGACCACCTTCGGATCGGGAGCGGAGTCGAAATCGTATTTCGTAACCTTCGTCCAGTTTTTCAGCGTCCCGTCAAAAAGGGACTTTTCCTTGACTTTGGCGGTTTTGCCGTCCTTCGGCGCCTGATAGACGCGAACGTAGTCGAATTCGTATTTGACCGGGAAAATGGAGTCGTCAATTCCCTTTTGACCGCCCCATCCGCCGCCGATAGCCAGATTGAGAATCAGATAATGCGGCAGGTCAAACGGACGCCCCAGCGCGTCAAACTTGTTCAGTTCGATGGTGTAATATTTTTGGTCGTCGACAAAGAAATCCATTTTGTCCTTCGTCCATTCGACGGCGTAGACCGCCATGCGATCTTCAATGCCTTCCAGACGAATGCTGTTCCCTTTTTGGATATGCCAATCTTTGTTCCCCTTGGCGTGAACGGTGGCGTGAACCTGAGTCGGATTGAACCCGACGTATTCCATGATGTCGATTTCGCCGCAGGAGGGCCAGCCGACTTGATGGATGTTTTCGCCCAACATCCAGATGGCAGGCCACGTTCCGACGCCCTTGGGCAGTTTGGCGCGGACTTCAATTCGACCGTACGTCCAGCTGTGACGTCCAAACGTTGTGATGCTGCCCGAGGTGTACTGCGCCTTTTGTCCGTTTTCTTCAAAGTCCTCTTTGAACGCTTCGATAGTCAGTTTGCCGTCTTTCTGGTAGACGTTCTTTAATCGGTTTTTTGTATAGAACTGTTTTTCCCCGTTGCGAATGAACCCGTATTCGTAAGTCCAGTCCTCGGGATTGGGCAAACCGGTTCCGTTGAACTCGTCATGCCAGACCAGTTTAAGCGTCTGACCGTCAGAGGATTTCACCGTTTGCGGAACGGATTCCGCCTTGACGGAACTGACAAACAATACTGCTGCTGCGCTGACAAAAAGCGCAAGCGATCGATAAATTTGTGTACGTTTCATAATTAGTGGTAAGTGGTAAGTAGTTAGTGGTTAGTGGTTAGTGCATAGTGCATAGTGCATAGTGCTTAGTGCTTAGTGCTTAGTGCATAGTGGTTAGTGGTTAGTTGCGAAAAATCTCACGCGGAGGCGCGGAGTTATTGTTCTGAGGGTTTAGGGCCGGCGTAGCCGTTAACTACTCGTGTTTAAGCTGGTTCAATACGATTTTTTTTGTCTCACGCGGAGGCGCGGAGGTGCGGAGTTATTGTTCTGAGGGTTTAGGGCCGGCGTAGCCGTTAACTACTCGTGTTTAAGCTGGTTCAATGCGATTTTTTTGTCTCACGCGGAGCCGCGGAGATGCGGAGGGTTATTGTTGTGAGGGTTTGGGAACTGTATAGCCGTTAGCTACTCGTGTTTACGCTGGTTCATTGCGGTTCCTTTTTGTCTCCGCGCCTCCGCGTGAGAATTTCCTGCTCGGCATCCTCTCTCTAACGAACAATTTCAGCGCGACGACGCTCGTTTTCACTCATTTTGAATCCTCCGCATCTCCGCGCCTCCGCGTGAGATTTATCTGCTCGGCATCCAAAAGCCCTTGGTAATATCGTTCTCACTCATTTTAAACTCTCCGCATCTCCGCGTCTCCGCGTGAGACTTTTCCCTATTCCCTATTCCCTATTGCCTATTCGTCAAACGGGTCGTTTTCGCCGGCGGCTTCCTTTTCTTTTTCAAGTTTTTCTTTTTCCTTTTCAAGCTCTTCCTTTTTCTTTGCCAATGCGGCTTTTTCCTCGGCTGTGTAAAGCTGAATCTCCTTCGGAGCGTCAGCGGGAATGGATTTATCCGTAAACGACAAAATCAACGATTCTTTGGTACTGATTACCACTTCAATTTTCTGTTCATCGGGATCGCAGACAAGATGGAATGCCCCAATGGAATTTTTCCCTTGATATTTCCAAACCTGCCCTGACGATTTGTCAACAAACAGAAATTCGTAATCAGTATGGGATGTGTTATTTTTATCCCGAGTCGTTCGATTGCATCCCAAAACGAGGAACGGGGAAGCGGACGGGAGATCGAAATAAAAATACTGATCGTCAACCAACAGCGGCTCTTTCCACAGCGGTTTACCGTCGCGGTCAAATTTGTAAATTTTCGCCTTGGGCAAAAGAATTCCTCTGGTTGGAGAAAACTGCTTGCAGTTCATGCGCTGTTTTCTGGTATATCCGAACCCGGAACGAACGATGAGATAAAAATCGCCCTGCGGATTACCGTCTGAAAAGACGTCGATTCCGTCAAAGAAATTCTTCGCGGCGCTTTCGGAGTAACTCTCCGGAAGCAGATCTTCCGTTTTTCCCTCTCGGCTCTGACGGCGAATTCGCTCGTCGCGCTTTTTGGGGTCGTCCTTTTCTTCTTCCGCATATTTTTTGTTTTCTTCCTCAATGCGTTTTTTAAGATTATTGACGTTTTCAACGATTTTATCCCGCTCTTCCTGGGTCATGACTTCAAAAACGTCGTCAACAATGATTCGACCTGTATCGGCGTCAATAATCTGAACCCGTCCGGCGCTGACGTTGGAACGATACAAGACGTTTAAGGATTTCAAATAAACAGGCACAGAATTGAAATCGGCTTCCAGTTCCCAGAGAATTTTTTGCTCCCTTACAGAACAGAGCTTTATCCTGTTGATCTGTTTTTGAGTTGAGGATTCGTAAATCGACTCGATAGAAATAACGCCCTTTGACGTAACAGTCGACCGGGAATACGGCAAACGGATGTTCTCATCGTGAATTCCCGTATAAATGGAATACCGATCTCCGCGGACTTCCTGAATCCCGCCGAAAACGTTTCCTTCGCTGTCAAGCAATTTATTATTTTTGGCGGTATAAAAGTAATCGTCGTCTACAAACGCGACGGATTCGTTACTTTGGAGCTTACGCTTCCATCTCATTCTTCCCGTCGCTGCGTCCAGAGCGGCGAAAGAGCCGTCTTCCAGCTGAGTAAAAACGATATTGCCAAAAACGCCGCTGAATTTATTGACATCTGATGAGTATTTGGGATCAGGTTGGTTCGCCTTTCGAATAAGTACATACGGGTCCTGGTCTTCGTCTCCCAGCTTTTCCTGTTCAAAATCCTTGGACCATAACAGCCCAGGGCGGACGAGGAAATTAATCGCCGTCATTTGACCGACCCTGTCTGAAATGAAAAACAGATGTTCCGCTGAATACCATGGAGCTTCTGTATTCATATCCGTTCTTTGATAAATAATTCTGCCGGACTGCGTAATCAGGTCTGGAGACAACGTCATTTTATTCCGTCCAAATCGGTCGAAAACCATCAGATTTTGACGAGTGTTCGAGCTTCTTCGAACTGTTGAACCGTCCAGAAAAACGTTTTCATTGGTAAACAGTTTTTTATTGTCTGAACCGGTTTGAATTATCGGTTGGCGCATTTCTTTATTGAGCGCTATGTCAATTTCATTCTGCGGCCATTTGGCATTCTGTGAATATTCTTTGTAAACCGGAGACGATTCGCCCAGCGATTTAACGTACTCGTCCGCCGTCTTGCCGTTGCAGCAGGCGACGTTGGGATACAAGCTGTTTAACTGCTTGAAAATTTTCGCCGAGTCCTCTGGAGCGCATTTTTGGATCAGAAGCGCCTGTTCCGCCCACGCCGCGGCTATCTGTTCCGGATTCGCTACAGAATCCAATCTCTTCTGACGCAAAACCAGTTCCGCCTGAGAGAGCATATTGGAACTGACATAAGCCTGATACAATTCTTTTTGCAGCTCTGACGCGACAGGCAAAACGCGGAAAAAGTCCAACTGATGCGTCAGCCAGTTTATCGTCCGTTCTTTTTGGGGAACGTCCAGACGTTTTGCCGCCCATTGCTCAACCGCGCTTTTTTGTTCGTCAGAAGCCGTCTTGTAAATCTTTTCCAGAACCGAACCAATCCAAACGCCGCGGTCTGCAGACAGACTCCATTCAATCTCGTCAACGGTGCACTGCTTTAACTTTGAATTGACCGTATCGTCCATAATCGGTTCCAGCGTGTCAAGACAATCCAAAATTTTGTCTTGCTTCAAAGAGGATTCGATTTTGTACTGCGCCAAAACAATCCGTCCCTGCTCGTCGGCAAACGCAGGCTGAAACGCGTCCATGAGGGATTCAAATTGGCTGTAATCCTTCTTCAAGACGGAAACGCCCAACGCCTTGAGCAGCGGCAAACAGCTTTTCGGAGCGCTGTCAGCCGCCAGCCGGAAATTCTTCGCCGCGGTTTCAATATCGTCCTTTTCCCACGCCATATAACCCGTCGCCAAAAGCGTTCTGACGGTATCGCCGCCTTTATTTTGAAGCTGATTCTCAACAAACTGTTTAACGTCGTAACAGTCCAGACGGTCATAATTCTGTGAAAAGACTTTGTCGGAAAACAGGCTGACAGTTCCAAACGATTTTTCATCCGGAGCCTTGAGCGTATTCACGAATTCACGCTTTGACAGACTGAATTCCACCAGAGTTTTATTGCTAAGCGGAATAAACAGCGAACCGCCAAATTCAAACGCGCGTCCAATGACCCGGGACGAATCCGGGAACGGAATAGTCGTTATTGCAGCTCTGCGTTCTTCTTCCAGTTTGTTATATTGTTCCGTCAGCTTGGAATACTCTTCCAGAACTTTTTGTCTTTCCTCGCCAGTCGTTTTGGAAATTTGCTGTTCTTTGTCGCGGCGCTTCGCCTGAACCTGATCGTATTCCTGCTGATTTTGACACAGCTTGTCAATATCGCAAACGCGAATATCGGACGGCGTCATAATAACCGCTTCTTTCTGATTAACGCTCAACGGAATGTAGCTGTTTTGCGATTTCAACGACATGAGCTGTTGATCAAGCTGACCGTCTGACAGATTGACAACATACGTATCGGACGACTGAACGGGAGTATAGAACGCTTTATTATCCATCAGATGGAGCTGATAGCCTTTTTGAACCGAACCGCTGTTGTAAGCGTTGTTCAAATTGCTCAGTTCATACCGAAAATCGCCGCTGTTGCTGATAATAAAGAAGGAAGAACGACGGCTCTGAACGCTCGGCGTATTGAACCCCCACAGCAATCTGCGCTGACGCAAATCAATGCAAACCAGAGAAGAACCGGATATCGGGCATACAATAATTCCATTCTCATAAATCGGCGTTAAGTTGTTCATTCTGTCCGTCAACGAATTTTGAGAATCGCCCAGCGTCTGAGACCAGAGAACTTTCCCCGTTGCGCTGTCCAGTTCATAAAAGACAACCGAAGCCGCTGACGTTTCCCCAATAACAAACAGCTTGCCGTTGATAATCAGAGGCGCGCCCAAAAAAGTTGTTGAGTCAAGCGCTTTATCGGCGCCGGAACCGTAACTGACCGTTGCTGAACCAACGTGCCATTTCAACTTGCCTGTGTTAATATCGTACGCCGCCAGACGATTGGATGTAAAAGAGCCTAAATTCGAACGGGATACAATGACGCCTGATGAAGAATGGGGCGTCATGATCCCCTGCATAATGCGTTCTTTCCAGATGTCTTCAATTGCGTAGACGTTTTTCTCGTCTGCGCGAAGCGCTCCGAATGTAAAATCGTATTTTGAACGAAGGACAAGCGCGCTGTACAAAAACTGTGACAACGACTTTCTTTCGTACTCGCCAAAACGATCCCATTGTCTCTGAATCTCTGGCGAAAAATCGGCAGACGAATCCCACAGGCGCTTTCCGGTTTGAAGATCGACCGCAGTCAGACCAAACGCCGTTCTGAAAAATACGCGATTCCCGCTTACGGCAGGTTCAAAAGAACTCATCCAGGCGTTATACAGGTTTGAATTGCTGGACAAGGCTTTCGCGCCGTTATCAATAAACGTTTGAACCAGCGTTTCCAACATGGGATTTGTATACGTCGGAGCCGTCCAGCGCGGCAGCGTAAACGGCTCTGCCGACGGATAAGGGCAGTCTGATTTCTGAGTCTTTTCAGCAAACGCAGCAAGATATTTTTCAAGCTGTTCAAGGTTTTCAAATCCCGTCATCTGCTTGTCTTCGACGGTCCAGTCTACTCGCGCCAATCGCTGACGAAGCTGAGTAACCAGTTCGCGCCGCTGAACGTCCTGACCAGACAGAATCAAACTGTTGAGCCATAAAACGGAAAACGCAGGTTCAAATTTCTGTCGGACGCCCGGCGTATTGGCAAGGGAATCGAAAAGCGAAACCGCAGAAGCCGCCTGACCGTCGTTGAGAAGAATCAGTCCGGATAAAAAAGACGCTTTATATCCCGCTTCCGTATGGAAATAATCGCGGCTTACCATCAGAAGACGATCAAGACTTCCAGATTGAACCGCTGCGTCGAGAGCCTTTTGAGCTTCCGTTCCTACTATCAGTTCAGACGCCTGTCGCGCTTCCTCTGGCGCTTGCGCCAAAATGTTTTGAATGTACGTTTTGAGGGAAATCAGACTTGTCGGACCGGCAGGCTTCGGCGTTTGCCCGGCAGGAGGATTTGCGGAATCGGAATTCTCGTCTGATTTCTCATTCGTCTCTTCTGAAATGGATTTGTCTCGATTGACGCAAATAAACGAATCTTCCTCCGATTTGAGAATATCCCAAAGAATCCGAACGCTCTCTGAATAACGTTTTTCCTCCATAAGGGTTACGGCGGTTTTCAGACGCTGAATCGTCTCTCGCGGAGTTTGAATCAGGTTATTATCAGGACTGCCGTTCTGAATAGCGCCATTGTTAACAATCTGTATGGGACCGCCGCCGTTGATAATTATCTGAGACTGCGCCGTCTGGTAAACGGCTGCGTTGAACAAAAAAAACAAAAAAACAAATCGTGTTATATTTTTCATGGGTTTCAAATCTGCAACTTTCAGTAAATCAGGGATTGTCCAATCGCCTTATGGGCAATATCAATATCCACAATTAAAAATATCCCTTCATCTATCATTGTAATATAAATAGAAATCAATGTCAAGCAGGAGCCATAAATATCCAGAAAAAAAGGTTCTTCCCCTCAAACTCCCCTTTCCAAAAAACTTTAACAAGGAATAATTCTTAGTATTTTCAATAACGTAAGCGACCAACGGGAGCGGGTATTGGCAAACGCGCGGCAGCGCGGACTGGGAGCGGCGCCTCGCCGCCCCCCTTGACAGAAAAGGCAAACTAAATAGAATATATATTAAATGATTACTAAAAACGAACTTCCCCTGCTGCCATTGTTACTAACCGCGTTGAATTGACAACGTTTGGCTTTACGGAAGTTATGCCTATATCTAAGCCTGCGATTGTCAAAGCGACGGTTGCAGGCTTTTTGTTTCCCCACATTTTCTTTTTTATTTAATTTATTATGCGATACAATCCCGCCGTTGTCGAGCCGAAATGGCAAGAATACTGGAAAGTCAATAACACGTTCGCGGTAGACGCTCATCTGCCCGAAGGCGCAAAGAAGAAATACGTTCTGGACATGTTCCCGTACCCGAGCGGAAACGGACTTCACGTCGGGCATCCGGAAGGGTATACGGCGACGGACATCGTTTGTCGATACAGCCGCATGAACGGGTTCTCGGTCATGCACCCGATGGGCTGGGATGCGTTCGGTCTGCCGGCGGAACAGTACGCCAAAAAGACCGGCATTCACCCGCGAATCACCACGCACAAAAACATCGACCGGTTCCGCAGTCAGCTGCAGGCTCTTGGATTCTCGTACGACTGGAATCGCGAGCTGGCGACGACGGACGTCGATTATTTCCGCTGGACGCAGTTCATCTTTCTGGTTCTGTTCGACACGTGGTTTGACGCCGAACAGCAAAAGGGACGCCCGATTTCCGAACTCCCGATTCCGGAAGACGTCAAGGCGCAGGGTGACGAAGCCGTCAGACGGTATCAGGACGAACATCGTTTGGCGTATCAGTCTTACGCGCCGGTAAACTGGTGCGCGGAACTGGGTACGGTTTTGGCGAACGAAGAGGTAATCGGAGGCGTTTCCGAACGAGGCGGGTTCCCGGTCGTCCGTATGCCCATGCGTCAATGGATGCTCCGCATTACCGCTTACGCTGACCGTCTGGAAAAAGACCTCGAACTGCTCAACTGGCCCGAAGGCGTCAAAGCCCTGCAGAGAAACTGGATCGGTCGTTCCATCGGCGCGGAAGTCGATTTTTACATCGGCGACAAGTCCAAGTACGAAGACTGGAAAGCGGCGCGCGCCCAGTCCGGGTTCCCGAAAAAGCCGGACGAAGATTCGCTGAGAATCTATACAACGCGTCCTGACACGCTCTTTGGCGCAACGTACATGGTTATTTCGCCGGAACATCCTGCTGTTGACCGACTGACGACTCCCGAACAGGCGGCAGCTGTCAAGGCGTATCAGGAAGAAGCGGCTCACAAGAGCGAGATGGATAGAACGGATCTCAATAAAGACAAAACAGGCGTCTTTACGGGATTCTACGCCATCAACCCGGTTAACGGCAAGCCGATTCCCGTCTGGATTGCAGACTATGTCCTGATTTCCTACGGCACCGGCGCCATTATGGCGGTACCCGCTCACGACACCCGCGACTTCGACTTTGCGAAGAAGTTCGATCTGCCGATTATCCCGGTCGTTGACCCGCAGGTTACGTCCGAGGAAGACAAAAAGGCGAAAGAAGAACTCTTTGCCGGAACTGCTGCTTTCATTGCCGACGGCGTTGCAATTAACTCTGAACAGTTCAACGGAACGCCTACTGCAGAGTTCAAAAAGATTATTACGAAATTCGTCGCTGACGGCGGATTTGGACGTCAGGCGGTTAACTACAAACTGCGCGACTGGCTGTTCTCCCGTCAGCACATCTGGGGCGAACCGTTCCCGATTCTCCACGAACTGGACGAAAACGGCAAACGCACCGGCTTGATGAGAATCGTCCCAGCGGACCAACTGCCTATCGATCTGCCGAAAATGGAGAAGTTCGACGTCTCCGAGCTGGCGAAAGAAGCGCTCCATACGTCGGAAACGCACGAACCGGAACCGCCGCTGTCACATGCGCCGGCGGAATGGCTGTATCAGGAAATCGACGGTAAAAAGTACATCCGAGAAACCAACACGATGCCGCAATGGGCGGGCTCCTGCTGGTATTATCTGAGATACCTGGATCCGAAAAACGACAAGGCGTTTGTCGACCCGGAAATCGAAAAAGCCTGGATGCCGGTTGACTTGTACATCGGAGGCGCGGAACATGCGGTTCTGCACCTGCTCTACGCCCGATTCTGGCATAAAGTCCTGTACGACCGCGGATACGTTTCCACAAAAGAACCTTTCCAGCGGCTGGTTAATCAGGGCATGATTCTGGGCGAAAACGGCGAAAAGATGTCCAAATCCCGCGGCAACGTTATCAACCCGGACGACGTCGTTGCAGAGCATGGCGCTGACTCGCTTCGTCTGTACGAAATGTTCATGGGCCCGCTGGAAGTCGTCAAACCGTGGTCGGAAACGGCTGTCGGAGGCGTTCACAACTTCCTCGGACGAGTCTGGCGTCTGGTCGTTGACGAAGAAGCGGACGGAACGGAACTCTGCTCTGCGGTTCAGGACGTCTCCTGTACAGAAGAACAGCGACGCGTCCTGCACAAAACGATCAAAGCGGTTACGCAAGATATTGACAACATGGCGTTTAACACGGCGATTTCCCGAATGATGGAGTTCACGAACTTCTTTACTCGAGAAACCGTCCGACCGAAAAAGGCTCTGGAACAGTTTGTCCTGCTGCTGTCCCCGTTCGCGCCGCATATTGCAGAAGAACTCTGGCAGGCGCTCGGACACGACAAGACGCTTGCGTACGAATCGTGGCCGACATGGGACGAATCGGCTCTGGTTGAATCGACCAAAGACATCCCCGTTTCGATTAACGGCAAGATGAGAGCCGTTGTAACAGTCCCCGTCAACGCTGATAAAGACGCCATGCGCGCCGCTGCCGTCGCGGAAGAAAAAATCGCCAAACAACTCGAAGGGAAAACGATTGTCAAAGAGATTATCGTTCCCGGAAAGATGGTCAATTTTGTCGTAAAATAAAAAGAGGCAATAGGCAGTAGGCAGTAGGCAATAGTAAGATTGCTATTCCTACTGCCTTGCCTGTGTCAGCTAAGATATCGGTATTGATTGGATTGTTTTCATAAGCCATTTTCGTCCATCATGATTTTATTTATTTGTGAACCGCCGGGTTTTTGGAATCATACAAAACCAGTGAACGTCCAGATTACAACTGTTAATGATTTTGACAATGACGGAAAGCCGCGTCAGACTATTACAATTGAAACAGTTAATCCCGATAAAGAAAAACAAGAACGCGATCAAAAGATTGCCAAAAACATTTTGTTTTTTGGTCTTTGCTTTCTTGTCGCTTTTCTGTTTACTTACGCTATTTTATACGCTTGCGGGATACTCTAGGAAAAGGAGAATTATTACAAACTAACTTCAGCCTTGTCTGTATAGGCTAAGGCATCTATATCAATCATATTATATCAAAAGCCATAACATATACCTAAAATGTCAAGAGGATCTCGTTGGGAAAACTATCGTAAACCGCAAAACATAAAAATCACAACGGTTGATGAAATCGACGACAACGGTCGACCGCGTCAGACTGTTACAATAGAAACGGTTGATCCCGACAAGGAAAAGCGAGAACGCAACGAAAAGATTTCCAGGATTCTTTTATACGTTATTCTTTGCCTTGCCGGTGTTGGGCTAATTGCATACCATATTTTGCACGCTTGCGGGTTAGTCTAGGAATATAATATCTACTCCCTATTCCCTACTCCCTATTCCCTAATTCCCTCTCGCTCTCGGGTGCGCTTTCTCGTAAGCGGCGCGGAGAGTGGCGGAACTGACGTGAGTGTAGATTTGCGTCGTCTGTAAATTGGCGTGCCCGAGCAGTTCCTGAACAGAACGAATGTCAGCGCCGTTGTCTAATAAATGGGTGGCGAACGAATGTCGCAGCGTGTGAGGCGACGTTCGATCGTCCAAGCCCGTCTGAGCTATGTACTTTTCCAACATTCGAGCGACGGAGCGGGTCGTCAAGCGCGTTCCAAACTTGTTCGTAAACAGCGGGACAGGCGCTCCTTCCGGGACGTTGACATTTCTCACTTCCAGCCAGTCCGCTATCGCGCGAAGGCAAAACGACCCCAGCGGCGCGATGCGTTCTTTTTTCCCTTTTCCCAAGACGTGAATAATCTGCTGCGATTCGTCGACGTCGTCGTCTGACAGCGCAACCAACTCGCCAACGCGGACGCCTGTACTGTACATCGTTTCGAGAATCGCCCTGTCGCGAATGCCGGCAACCGTTCCTTCCGGCGGAGCCATAAGAAGCTGATTGACCTCTTTTGTAGAAAGAAAATGCGGCAATCGTCTGTGCTGACGCGGATTTCTCAATGGAGCCGCCGGGTTCTGGTCGACGAGTTCTTCCCGCTGACAGAATTTGAAGAAACTTCTCAAAGACGCCAAACGCCGAGAAATGGTTGACGGCTCGAACTTCCGTTCATGAAGCCAGGAGACGTAGCCGCGCAAGAGCAAAGTCGATATTTTCGCAACATCGATATCGCGTCCGTTGTTTTTTTGTTTCAGATACTCGTTCAGAAGCGTCAAATCTTCCCGATAGCTCTTTTTCGTATAGTCCGATGCGTTGCGTTCTACATCCAGATACGATAAATAGGAGCCAATTGCGGAAGACAGAGCAGGCGTCATGACGGTAAGCAGGCAACAACAGAAACCTGTGGGGGAAGGAAACGTGTTTAAAAAAACAGCGCCTAATAGCAGGCGCCGTTTTAAATTAATTGTTTTTTAACGTCGAAGCGTTAGCTCGGGCGGCAACTTCCATAGAGGTTGGCTCTTGACGAATCTTTTGGCTTAAAACCGCGGCATCGTACCACGTAAAGCTCAAATCCGGATTGGAAGCGTATCTGGCGAGCATCTTTAAGGTTTCGCTGCGGCTCTCGTCATCGAAAAGGAATACAAAGCGTTCCGTTCCTTTAACCAAAGCCAATACGTTAATTTCCTGATCCACAGTACTATTCTCCAAAAAAATGATTGCTTATAAAGCGATACACGTTGTAAAATCGTCAAAGTTTGATCCTTGACCTTATTTTAATTTTATGCTATAAATAGTATACAACGTATTTTATACCCAAACTAAAAAATCGTGAAATTTTTCCGTTTTTCACAAAGGTATTATCGTCAAGGTTTACCTAACCGTTTAATTGAAACCTTTAAAAACGAAATTTCACAATAAAATCAATCAATATTACGTCCAATTATACTAATTAGAGATGATAACCAGAGAAGTAAAAATAGGAAATGTCGTCATTGGCGGGTCAAACCCGGTAATGATTCAGTCCATGTGCGCTGTGAAAACGTACGACGTCGAGAAGGTCGTCCAGCAGGCGAACCTGCTTTACGACGCTGGAGCGGGACTTGTACGCATTGCGGTTGACAACCCCAAAGACGCAGCGGCTTTGCCGGAAATTCGACGTCTGACGCAAACGGACGCTCGGCAGGTCAATCTGTCCGTCGACTTGCAGGAAAACTACCGCATGGCGGAACTGGCGGCTCCCTGGGTCGATAAACTTCGATACAACCCCGGGCATCTGTATCATTTCGAGCCGTCCCGCCCATGGCAGGAGAAAGTCCAATATATAGCAGACGTTGCTCAGAAGAACGACTGCGCGCTGAGAATCGGCGTCAACAGCGGCTCTGTAGACCCCGCGAAGAAGGACAAGTTCGCCCCGGACGATATGCTCTCCCCCATGCTCGACAGCGCGCTGGAACACGCTCAGTTCCTCGATTCCATCGGTTTTACCCGGTACTGCGTCTCGCTCAAGGAGTCCGACCCGTATTTGACGCTGGAAGCCAACCGAAAATTCGCTGCCGCCCGTCCGGACGTTCCCTTGCATTTGGGCGTTACCGAAGCAGGCGCGCCGCCAATCGGGATTATCAAATCCCGTCTGGCTCTGGAAAAGCTTTTGGCAGAGGGAATCGGCGCAACTCTGAGAATCTCGCTTACCGTCCCCGCCGACGAGAAGAATCTGGAAGTCGAAGCAGGCAAGCAGCTCCTGGAAGACGTTAAAGCAGGGAGATTCACGCCGGAAAACGCCTGGGATCCCAACGGACTCAATATTATATCGTGCCCCAGCTGCGCCCGGGTTCAAAACAGCCGATTTGTCGACCTGGCGGAAAAGATCCGAACGGCAACAGCCTTCGCCGCCCAGCGCAAGTTTACGATTGCCGTCATGGGCTGCCGCGTCAATGGACCCGGCGAATCCGATCACGCCGACCTGGGCGTCTGGTGCGGTCCGGAATGCGTCAACCTGAAAAAGAAAGGTCAGCTTGTCGGTCGCTTCTCTTACGACGAAATTGTCGACGTGATTGTTAACGAGTTGCGAGTTGCGAGTTGCGAGTTGCGAGAATAACCATAGCGACCAACGGGAGCGGTTTCGTGAATCTCGCGCGGCAGCGCGGATTGGGAGCGGCGCCTCGCCGCCCGCCGCTATTTCTCGTGCGCCAAGCCGTACAGAATAACGATTATTCCCGGGCAGAACAAGCTCCACGGCAGCCATGGCGGCGGAACGTACGCGCTTAACGAATTGGGCGGGTTTTCTGACGCAAATTCAGAAACCGCCTGTACGGTCGACGCGCCGGGTTCCCAGCAAAAGACAAATCGGTTCACAGCCAGACATTCCAAAGCCAGCAAAATCAAAAAAGTTCCTAACGCCAAATAAAAGTTTCTTTTCATAACAATTGCTTTTTCGTCCGCAAAAAACAGCGTCATAAACGACAGACAGTTCGTCGGTTTTATCGGAATAATCAATTTATCCTTCCAAATTAAGCGAAAAATAACGTTTCAAAAAAGCAACAATACGTTAAATGAATGTCTTGTATCGATTGTATCATACAGAATTTGGAAGAATATCAAAAAAGAGGCAAATTTTCTCTTAAGTTTTTCAAAATATTATCTAAATTATAAGCATCTATTGTTATTTCATTTAAAGCGTGAAACGGAACTATATACTTTTCAGTAATTCCTTTCGCCCAAACCGTTAAAACGCAAACGGATTTTGGGTATTCGCTAAAAAACCAACGTATTCTTATCAGGCGGAGCCTGGAGAAGTTGCGTTGTGTGCGTTAGACCACCTTTTCCCTTGGGTTGCAGGCATGGGAACGTCATTTAAATACAATCATGAAGTAGAAGCGCACATCCGGAACATGGAACTTCGCAACGCGCTGGAACCATATAACGACGACTCAGTCAATAAAAACATGCTTTCGCATTTGACTCTGGATGCGGAAAACGAATATCTGTGCGATATTCTCGAGTGGGAAAAGGCGCCGTTGATTCCGATTTATCGCTGGTTTAACCCGCCGCTGTGTCCTCCGCGCCCTGACAGAATCCGCGATGAAGATCTGTCCGACATTTTGGACTGTATTCTTCACAAGCTGTTTAATAAACACATCGTTCTGGAATTCACCGATCACCTTTCCGACAAAGAGTTATATCGGGTCATCTGGTGCAACATTCTGCCTTGCGAAGTTAAAATGGTCTATACGCAAAAATACATGAGCTGGGACTGCGCTCACATCAACGGAGACCCGGACGTCTGGCTTCGTTACTATGCCTCTCCTGAAGAGCGCGAAGTCTGGGCGGAAACCTATCAGCAGCCGCTTCCGCCAATGGAGATTCCCAAACACCCGCGCCATTTACCGGAAAAGCCGGAAATGAACGTCTGACTAAACGAGAATTCGTTTTATCTACCAATAAAAAAAGACCCTCTCAATAGAGGGTCTTTTTTTGGGGTGCACGCAAATTTTTCCGACGTTCAATAGAGTTTTGACTCTGCAAAAATGTCTGATATAATACGTCGCGATAGCGGCAGCGGACGCAGTCCGCCGCATAGTCCCGAAGGGACGTAACTCTCTATAACCGACGGTTTCAACCGCCGGAAGGAGACAAACCAAGTCCTTTAATCGAGTTAACCCCTTTTCCTCCCCTCCAGCGCCGCTGGCGCTGGAGG
>JAFZAL010000010.1 GCA_017557195.1 Thermoguttaceae bacterium
CAGAGAATCTGCACCCAAACACGAGAAGCAAATCGCATTCGTTGACGGCGATATTGGCGTAAACGCTGCCATGCATGCCAATCATGTCCAGCGACAGCGGCGTCCCGGACGGGTACGCGCCCAAGCCCATCAGCGTCGTCGTTACCGGAATGCGAAGGCGTTCAACAATCTGCTTCAGTTCCGGAGAGCTGTCAGAGGAAATCACGCCGCCGCCCGCCATAATCACCGGCTTTTTCGCCAGGCGAATCGCTTCAATAATCGTGTCGATTTGAATGCTGTCCGCTTCCGGCGCAGTGGCGTTGTATCCTGGCAGGTAGAAAGACGCGTTGTAATCTGGAACGCAGGACGCCAGCTGAACGTCTTTTGGAATGTCAACCAAAACCGGACCTTTTCGCCCTGTGTTGGCAATATAAAACGCCGCGTTCATGACCCCCGCCAAGTCGTTGACGTCTTTTACCAAATAATGATGTTTGGTAATAGATCGAAACACTTCGGTCGTCGGCATTTCCTGAAACGCGTCCGTTCCGATAGCAGGAACCGTAACCTGTCCGGTAATAACGACCATCGGGACGCTGTCCAATTTCGCGTCGGCAATTGCCGTTAAGAGGTTAGCTGCGCCCGGACCGGAGGTGGCGGAAACGACTCCAACCTTCCCCGTTGACCGCGCATATCCTTGAGCTGCATACGCCCCGCCCTGCTCGTGTCGAGGCAGAACGATTCGCAGCTTGTCCCGATAACGGGTGTACGCCTGATGAAGTGGAATAACCGAGCCGCCAGGATACGCAAAGACGATGTCAACGCCGTGCCTGACCAACTGTTCAACAATGATATCCGCTCCACTTACCGGATGAGGGGTATTGACGCCTGCCACGAAAAAACTCCGTACTGATATATGTTTATAACAAATCGACAAAGAATAATGGAAAGAGCCTACGCAAGCTCAATTTATATTTGTCCATTATTTTTGTTTTTAAATTGTCTAATATTATATCAGATTTGCCCGTTTTCTCAAGGGGGACGGGGGGAAATAAGGCAGTAGGCAGTAGTAAAATGGAAGGCGGTAATGGAGTGAGCGCAGCGAGCGGAATTACGCTTAGGCGAGCCACGGGTGTTAACCCGTGGGTGTGAGCGCAGCGAACGTAAAAATGAAAGGCGGTAACGAAGCGACCAACGGGAGCGTAGTTACGCTTTGTTCGAAGCGTGCATGCCAAAACGACGAAGCGGAAAATCTTCCCCGGATGTAGCCCGTCCTCGGGCTACGACTTGACGGCGTAAGCCGTCAAGGTAAAAGCGGAAGCCTCCAAAAAATTCAGAACGCGGAATGCCCGTCCGAACAACTGATTCGCGGCTGTATCAGCCGCTGAAGTAAAGGCGGAACAACTGCTACTTCCGCCCAAACAGCCAGCTTAAGAACCCGCGTTTGGGTTCGGCGGCAGG
Organism: Thermoguttaceae bacterium; assembly: GCA_017557195.1. Taxonomy (GTDB): domain Bacteria; phylum Planctomycetota; class Planctomycetia; order Pirellulales; family Thermoguttaceae; genus RUG11551. Next base: position 1,438 of record JAFZAL010000010.1, read on the forward strand.
GTCATGGATCATACGTAACCAACTGGGATTCGTCGATTTCGCCATTGAGGAACTGATGCGCCTGCTCAAAGGTTATGCTCATCCGATTCCCATAGTTGAGCTGCAGGAATTCGACAAAACGCCCATACCAAACGCAAATACGGCCAGCGCCAACAAAACGAGAATCGCATTTAACACTATTCCATCGAGCAATCGGCTTAAAATTGTGTTGTAACTCAATACCCCAATCAGTTATCTTAGCATAATATTGTTCATGAACCCGTTTTTTATGAAATAAAGAATAATAAGAATCAAATTGAGGATTCTTGGAATCAATTACCTCTTTACATGTTCCATCGGAAGACCAAAGACGCAAGGTGTTATCATCGCTCCACGATAGAATGTCGCCAGAACGAAGTTCAAGAGCGCCTTTAATAATCCATGTATGTCCTTCCAGAACCGCTTTACACGTTCCATCAGGAGACCAAAGACGCAAGGTATGATCATCACTCCACGAGAGAATGTCTCCAGAACGAAGTTCTATAGCGCCATCGACAGACTTTGTATGTCCTTTCAGAACCGCTTTACAAGCCCCATCAAGAGACCAAAGACGCAAATCGTTATCCTTACACTCGTAGCCTCCACACCACGAGAGAATGTTACCGGAGCGAAGTTCTATGGCGCCATAGACCGAGCTAGTATGCCCTTCCAGAACCGCTTTACACGTTCCATCAGGAGACCAAAGACACAAGGTTGTACCATAACCCCACGAAAGAATGTCGCCAGAACGAAGTTCTATAGCGCCATCGACCGAGCTAGTATGCCCTTCCAGAACCGTTTTGCATGTTCCATCAGGAGACCAAAGATGCAAAGTACTGTCCCAGCTCCACGAAAGAATATCGCCAGAACTAAGTTCAAGAGCGCCTTTAATAATCCATGTATGCCCTTTCAGAACCGCTTTGCACTTTCCATCAGGAGACCAAAGACGCAAAGTGTTATCATAACTCCACGAGAGAATGTCACCAGAACGAAGTTCTATGGCGCCATAGACCCTTTCTGTATGCCCTTCCATAACCGCTTTACATCGCCCGTCTTGAGACCAAAGACGCAAGGTGTGATCTTCACTCCACGAGAGAATGTCGCCGGAACGAAGTTCAAGAGCGCCTATGACCCAACTTGTATGCCCTTCCAGAACCGCTTTACACGTTCCATCAGGAGACCAAAGACGCAAGGTGTTATCATTACTCCACGAGAGAATATCGCCGGAACGAAGTTCTATTGCGCCCCATACGCGATCAGTATGCCCTTCCATAACCGCTTTACATCGCCCGTCTTGAGACCAAAGACGCAAGGTGTGATCTTCACTCCACGAGAGAATGTCGCCGGAACTAAGTCCTATGGCGCCCCAGACAGCGTCTTTATGCCCTTCCAGAACCGCTTTACACGTTCCATCAGGAGACCAAAGACGCAAGGTGTGATCCCAGCTCCACGAAAGAATGTCGTCAGAACTAAGTTCTATGGCGCCTCTGACCCTTTTTGTATGCCCTTCCAGAATCGCTTTACAAGTTCCGTCTGGAGTCCAAAGACGCAAGGTGTTATCCCTGCTCCACGAGAGAATGTCGCCGGAACGAAGTTCGATGGCGCCTTCGACCCAGCTAGTATGCCCTTCCAGAACCGCTATACATTTTCCATCAGGAGACCAAAGACGCAAGGACTTATCCCCCCAACTCCAAGAGAGAATGTCGCCGGAACGAAGTTCGATGGCACCTTCGACCCAGCTAGTATGCCCTTCCAGAACCGCTATACATTTTCCATCAGGAGACCAAAGACGCAAGGTTTCATCCCAGCTCCACGAAAGAAGGTCGCCAGAACGAAGTTCGATGGCGCCTTCGACCCAGCTAGTATGCCCTTCCAGAACCGCTTTACACGTTCCGTCTGGAGTCCAAAGACGTAAAGTACTGTCCCTGCTCCACGAAAGAATGTCGTCAGAACTAAGTCCTATGGCGCCCCAGACAGCGTCTTTATGCCCTTCCAGAACCGCTTTACAAACGCCCGTTTTCAGGTCCCATATACAAAGATTATGATCATCTGTTCCCCAAGACAATGCATCTCCGTTAGAAAGAATTAACGCCTTATTACCTGTGTTCTCAATTACCAGCTTGCATGGGTTGGACTGGTATTCTTTGGGACGATTGACTTTATTAAGCCAGAACCAGTTGCAGGGAGATTCGCCCGATTCCGGGTTGAGCCAACGTTCAGCCGCTTGCGTTACTGGGCATTTGTCGGCAACTTCTGTTGCAATCTGAAGCATAGTCTTGTACGCTGGGGTTTCTTCGCAATTGCGGCGCAAAAAGTGCGCGTTGCTGCTAACTACGTCAAAATAGGCGTCGCTGTCTGTTGAAATGCGCTCTAACTTCCCTCTGAAAAGGATATAGTCCAATATAACGCGTTCCACGTTTCCGAATCGAAACCGCTTCATCAAGAATGCGAAATCCGACAAAACGTCCGCCGCTTCTTCTTTCATGTTCGCATTTATCAAATGCGACGGCAGCCAGTTTAAAAAGTAGCGTTGAACGATATCCGGCGCTTCGTCGGTTCTTGTCGTCCATTGCAAGCCCCCGGTCTTGTACAGTTCCAAACCTCGATTGGCAAAATCTTTATTGGCTTCTTCTGGATAGATACAGTAATTCCCAGAACTGTTTCTGTCAAAGCAATAGTCAATTACGCTTTTATGGAATGGAACGACGGTGTCTTCGTCAGTCAAACCGGACTGGAGAAAAAACGTCCCCAGCTGTTCCAGCCGGTCGTCCAGTTCAGAATCGCGGCTCATTCCCAGACAGTATTTCAGAACGGTCCGCGGGATCGGCTCGCAAGACGTTAAAATATACCCCAGCATGGGGCGAATATTCTGTTTGTACGCGTTGACGTCGTCTTTAAAATGGCGGTCAAACTGGGATCGGATGTATCGAATTACGCCATTGGGCAAGTCGCGAATGTCGTCGAGCGTAAACGAGTTTTTCTTCAAATCGCGAAAGACCATTTCCGGGTACAGGAACGTTCCCTCCGATTTTTCCTGAAGAATTACCACCATCTCTTCCGAAAACGGCAGATTCATTTCCGTTAATTCGCTGCGAATGTACCCCTGGATGTCGTTGACGTTTTCATTGTCGTCGAATTGGATTGGCTCATATTCGGAAAACGTTCCATTAAGAACGACGTCTTGATCTCGAGACGTGATGAAGAAACATATCCATGGCGGCAAATTGTCCAGATTTTGGCTGATCAACTCTGCGATTTCATTGCGATTGTTTTCCGTCGCTTCGTCCAGGGCGTCAACCAGAATCCACTGAGTCGCCCGTCCCCCGTCGATATCGTCTGACAACAAATCGACAACCAGCGTTTTAAACAGCGTTTGCGGGTCGCCGGTTTGCAGATTTATTTCGTCCTGATTCTCGTTGAGATAGTTTAGCAGCTTTTCCCGATACGAGGAATTCGCCTGCGCCAGCTGATACGCAACGGACGTTACAAACGTTTGCGGCTTATGGGTGGCGCTTTGGTTGTACTCAATAAAATACGCAGCGCTGATTGCGTAATAGTATCGATACAGCAGTTCCGCCGCAAACCGGCTCTTTCCAAACCCTGGACCTTTTTTGAGCCACAAAACGCGCTCTGATTCAATTCGAACAGCTTTGCCGCTTTGCTTAATTTTCCCTTCAAACATCTTGAAAAGCGACTCGCGCCCGCAGAATTTGTGAACCGTCTTTTTCTCAAATTCCTGGGTTTCCTGATTGAAAATGTATTGCGAATTGCGATCGAGACTCCGCAATCGGCTGTTCATGTTCCACGGTTTGAGCAGTTTCTTCAGTTCAACCATCTCAACGCCGTAGCGCCAAACGTTCTCCTTTTCCAGAGATTTGGCAAGCTCTTCCAGATTTTGGTCAAGCCAGGTTTCGTCGACGCTGTCTTCAGTCCAATGAGCGCGCCAATCCATAAAATTGGTAAACAATTGACGGTTGAGCAGATACGCAGGATACTCGGTATCTTCCAGCTGGACAGGGAACATGTTCCCGCCGCGAACGCCCAACGCAATGGAGATTTCGTCTCGACAAACGCCGTTGGGTCTCATGGCTCTGCGAGAAAGACAGATCAAAGCAACGTCCGACCACTCGACGCCTTCATAAATCGCCCTTCGCCAGTCGGCGCCCGTCTGAATTTTCTCTCGGTCCAGCCAGACTTCGTGCCCGCGGCTTTCCAGATACGCCTTGATTTTACGAACGACGCTTTCGTTGTTTGGATCCGGATACGGTTTCCCGTTATCGTCCAATGAGTCGAATTCGTGTCCGTAACTGATAAAAATATTCAACGGTTTAGCTGCTTTTTCCATGATGACGTTGTTTGTAAAAAGTGAAGGAAAACAGGCGTTTTGATTTATATAAAATCTGATTAATAATTGACAATACTATAAAGTCGAGTCAATTACAAGGGGGGACGCCTTGAAAAAGGTAATCGTATTCCTAATTATATAACGATAAATCCTATAGAACGGTAACAGGAAAAAGAAGCGTTTTGTAAAGATTTAGTTTTCAAAAGAGGCGCCGATGAGCAGTAAGCGGTTTTTAAGTTACAAGCTGCGAGACGGCGTATTGGCGCAATCACTCGCAGCTTGAAATTTGAAACAGCCGCCAGATTAGCAGCGAACGTAAATGTCGTCCAGAACCTGGAGGACTTTTTTCGCCAATTCCCAGCTGGACTTCGCGTTCTGACCGGTAACGAGCCGTTCGTCTTCAATGACAAACGATCCCGCCGGCTTTTCGCAGGAATACAACGCGCCCGCTTCGAGAAGTTTGTCTTCTACGGAAAACGGGATTTCGTCTTCCAGACCCAGCAGGTTTTCCTCAGCGTTGGAAAAACCGGTAACAGACCGATCTTTAATCCAGTTCAAACCGTCGTCACCTTTCGGCGCAGCCAGGATTCCGCAGGCATGACAGATCGCGAAAACCGGTTTGTCCTGTAAAATAAAATCCTCCAAAAGCCGAACGCTTTCCCGCTTCTGACACACGTCCCACAAACACCCGTGACCGCCGGGATAATAAACCGCCATATACTGGCTGGCGTCAACGTTTGTCAGACAAATCGTCTCCTCCAGCTTGCTTTGCGCTTCGCTGAGCTGTTTGGTATACGAATCCATTTTATCGCGAAACTTTTCTGTACAATACCCTTTATCGGGCATGCTGGAGGGGTCAACGGGCGCATTCCCGCCTTTTGGAGAAACGACGTCAATTTCGTATCCTGCATCTCGCCAAAGCATAAACGGAACAGCGTACTCTTCAAGCCAGACGCCCGTCGGCGCGCCATTGTTCAACTCGTTGTGATTAGTTACAACAAACAAAATTCTATCCATTTTAATTCCCTTTACTAAAAAGTTAAAATGGCTGGGTAATGAAATTATAGTCTCAATGACAAGCTCAAAAAACGTTTATCTTTCCCCATAATTTGATCGTTTTTTTCTTTTTAAATATAATATAAATCCCCCTTGACAAAAAAAATGAAATCATTATACTTAGTAACAGGATTGACGTTCAGGTGAACACTCAAATGAACGTTGACTAATGGGAACTCTTATTCTCATTAGCATTTGGTATTCGTGGAATTGTGTTTTTTTCTCTATTCTGTCCGCATACAATTATCTGGTCAGAACAGGAAAAGCTGAAATTGTTCTTTCAGAAATTATTGGTTATTCCTTCAGGGATTATTAACAGCCTGTATAGAATTTTCTTAGCCATTAATTACTGAAATCCTACAAACGTTCCATTACTTCAATAGCCGTAATTCTTCAGACGGCGCAACTTCCCATATACAACTATGAACATGAAGGAACAGAGAAGACCCTATGGACAAATGGGCGGCGGCGATCAACAACGCCATTACTCTAATGGGTATGTCAATCGAGGCAGAAATTCTTACAACAACTACAACAACAATCGTCAAAATCAAAAAAGAAACTACACGCCTCGCAATCAGAGCAGCAATCAGCCTATTGCAGCTCAGGATCCCTTTGAAAATCACGAGGATTACGAGCCGATTGAAGTCAGCGGCATTCTGGAAATGCACCCCAATGGATACGGCTTCATCCGAAATCGCGAGGTTACCTACACGCGCCGCTTGATTGACCCCTTCGTTCCCGGTTCCATGATTGAAAAATACGGTCTGCGAGAAGGAATCGCTCTTTCCGCCTTGATTCAGCCTGGGCGCCGAGATCAGGGTCCGAGAGTCAAAGAGCTTCTCACCGTAGAAGGCGGCAATCCTGACGATTACATCAACATCAAACGCTTTGAAGACCTCACGCCGGTTACGCCGCACGAATGGTATCAGTTGGAAACAGGCAAGGAACCAATCAGCACGCGAGTCATGGACTTACTCACTCCGTTGGGAAAAGGTCAACGAGCTTTGATTGTCGCTCCTCCTCGAACTGGTAAAACCATTCTTCTCCAGCAAATCTCGCAGGCTATTGCTACCAACTATCCCGATGTTCAGCTCTTTGTCCTTCTTATTGACGAACGCCCCGAAGAAGTTACCGACATGAAACGCGCGGTTATTAATGGGGAAGTCGTTGCCAGTTCTTTGGATCGAGACATTGAAAGCCACGTTCGTCTGTCACAGCTTCTCATTGAACGAGCCAAGCGTTTGGCGGAAATGGGCAAGGACGTTTTCATTCTGCTGGACTCAATTACTCGTCTTGCCAGAGCGTTTAACAAGTGGGTCGGCAACACCGGTAAAACCATGTCCGGCGGCGTTGACGTCAAGGCAATGGACATTCCCAAAAAGCTTTTTGCGACAGCCCGCAGCTTTGAAGAAGGCGGTTCTTTGACAATTGTCGGAACGGCTCTTATCGATACAGACAGCCGCATGGACGAACTGATTTTCCAGGAATTCAAAGGCACTGGAAACATGGAACTGGTTCTTGATCGCCGTCTGGCGGATCGCCGCATTTGGCCGGCTATTGACATCACGCAAAGCGGAACCCGCCGGGAAGAAATGTTGCTCCCGCCGGACTATCTGCATGCGGCAACCATGTTACGCAGAACCCTTTCCGGAGCCAATCCGATTGACGCCATGGAACAGCTGACCATGAAACTGGGAAGAATGAACTCAAATAAAGATTTTGTCGATTTGGTTGCTGACGTTTCAGAACGCAATTTTGATTTATAAAATCTGATTTGTAACCATGTTTATACTGGGTACAGACGAAGCCGGCTACGGTCCCAATTTGGGACCGCTGGTTATTTCCGTTTCCGTTTGGACTGCTGAACGCGATCTCGACGGAACGGAAATGTTCAAGCGCCTGCGCCCGATTGTCTGTCAGGCGAGTAATAAAAAAACGCTCAAGTCTGTTCACGGCGCTTTTTTACTGGACGATTCCAAAAAGCTCTATCAGGGTCGCAAAGCCGCAGGGCTGAAGCATCTCGAATACGCGCTGTTGTCTGCGCTTCGCAGTTTAGACAGACTGGACAACGACGTCTGTTTTTCAGACCTGTTTAACGCTCTGACAGTCTGTAACGAACAAACGTATCCGCTTCCGTCGTGGGAAAAGCCGGAATCGATCTTGCTTCCAATTGACGCTGACAAGACGTATCTGGACGAAACGACCGCTGCGTTCAAGCGAATTCAAGAGGAATCAGGAATTCGTCTGACAGATTTACGTTCGGACGTTGTCTTCCCAGCCCGGTTTAACGCTCAATGCGATGCGCTGGGCAATAAATCGACGCTGCTGTCCAAAACGACGCTCAATCTGCTAAAATCCGCTATGATAAACTGTCCGGGAGAAACCGTCGTCTGGTGTGACAAACATGGAGGGCGGAATTTCTACGCAGATTTGCTCAACGACTGCTTTAACGAATCTTCCCAAAAGCAGGACGTTGAAAACAGAGACGAGAAAGACGATAACGCTCAGCTTTTGCTCTTTGACGATTTACCCAAAGGGGACGAGCAGTTAACTCTGACGCTGGAATATGAAACAAAAGACAGCGCCGACGCCCAACCGGATTTCGTAGAAATACTGGAGCAGTCGGAGAGTATCAGTTCGTACCGTTTTCCTTGGCAGGGATACGTTCGGACAATACATTTTCAGGCGAAAAGCGACTGCTCGCCACCGGCGGCGCTGGCGTCGATTGCCTGCAAGTATTTGCGGGAGCTGTTTATGAATCAGCTCAACGAATACTGGCAAAAGAAGATTCCCGATCTGGAACCGACTGCCGGATATCCGGTTGACGCCAAACGCTTTTTGGAACAGATTCGGTCGGAGATTGATTTCCCCATAGACCAGCTCTGGCGAAAGAAGTAACGCTTTCGTCCTTACATTTCAACCTTAACCAATTTTACGCTCATGCTCATAACGCCGATTACTCATCGTCTTGACAGCGCTGTTACCCCGCCGGGGTCGAAAAGTATTACCAACAGAGCGTTTGTAACAGCCGCTTTGGCTCAAGGGACGTCAACGCTCACCGGCGTCCTGGCAAGCGACGACACCCAGTACATGCGAGAAGCGCTCAAACTCATGGGCGTTGAAATCGAGCACGATTTAGAAGCGTGTACAGCAACGGTTCACGGCTGCGGAGGGTTCTTTCCAGCGACGTCTGCAGAGTTGTTTTTGGGCAACAGTGGGACAAGCATCCGATTTCTCACCGCGGCGGCAATTCACTCTGACGGGTCGTTCGTTTTGGACGGCGTGGAACGAATGCGTCAGCGTCCAATCGGCGATCTTGTCGACGCGTTGCGTCAGTGGGGCGTTCAGATTGAATACCTTCAAAACAAGACGTTTCCTCCAATTCGGGTTCATGGTTCCAAGCGCGGCGGGAAAACGACTGTGGCGGGAAACATCTCCAGCCAGTATCTGTCGGCTTTGCTTATGGCGGGCGCGGGACTGGAGGAAGACGCGGAAATCGAAGTCGTCGGCGACCTCGTTTCTCGCCCTTACGTCGATATGACAGCCGCGGTCATGAAGGCGTTTGGCGTTACAGTTGAACAGCCGTCAGAAAGCCGATTTGTCATTCCCTCCGGGCAGAAGTATCGGTCAACGACGTACGCAATCGAGCCGGACGCGTCGGCGGCGAGCTATTTCTTTGCCGCAGCGGCTATTGTCGGCGGTCGGATTCGCGTTGACGGCTTGACTCATTCGGCGTTACAGGGCGATATCCGATTTGTCGATTGTCTGGAGAAAATGGGCTGCAAAGTATGGGAAGAGGACAACGCGACGTTCGTTCAAAATGACGGACAGTTACACGGCGTTACTGTCGACATGCACCACATCAGCGACACCGCCCAGACGCTGGCGGTTACGGCGTTGTTTGCCGATTCCCCAACGACGATTACCAACGTCGCCAATATGCGCGTAAAGGAAACCGACCGCATTGCCGCCGTCTGTACGGAACTGAGAAAATTCGGCGCTAAAATCGAGGAATACCCGGACGGCTTGAAGGTTTATCCGCTCCCGGTAAACCAGTACAAGTCAGCATCGATTGAGACGTACAACGACCATCGAATGGCAATGAGCTTCGCCCTGGCGGGGCTGAGAATTCCCGGCGTTGACATCCAGAATCCGGAATGTACGTCCAAAACGTTCCCGAAATTTTTCGACGTTCTGGCGACGCTGTAGTTCTAATTCAAAAATGACTTTCAATGCTCAATAAAAAACGCGAAAGCCGAACAGCTTTCGCGTTGTCGTATTTTAATGAACGAACGCCCGATTAATTAGCCGGCGGGACGTTGTCCAGCTTCGGATCGACAGACATAATCGTCAAGCGTCTTCCGTCACAATCAACATAGACTTCAAAATGGAGAAGCGGGCTTGCAGTTGCTGCGTTCTTTGCGAACTCATGCGCCCAAATCAGGTATTGAGCTTTAATACTGTCCTGCATCATGATAGCTCTCATTTTTGCATTTCGTTCCGTTGGCAGCTTGCGTTTGATTTCCGCCAGTCGGGTAGTCGCCTCTGTCGATGCCGCGTTTGCCTTAGCTAAATTGTTTGAATACATTGCCAAATGATTCAAAAAGGTTTTATCGCTGTTGAGAACAACGTCCGTTCTCAGTCCGGCGTTCAAGTCGAAATCAAACTGAATGTTGGCTACTGGTTTGTTTTCCAGCATGAACGCAATGCGGCCGGGTTTGTTAATCGGCTCTGCCTGAGACGTTGAGAACGACGTCTTGGGCGAATGATCCAGGCAATACAGATCATAGAACACGAGACTGTTTTTGGGAAGATACTTCAAATTGGGGGTATAAGTCTTCTTCCCGGTAAAGCAGTTGAATTTATTGTCGGTAACCAAATACGGTTTTCGGAGCGCAATGTGATGCGTATCGGAACCGATTTTGATTTTCAGAATCGTATTGCGAATCATTTGTGCAATTTCGTATCCTGTAATATCCGTAAAGCGGAACAGGAGAGAATTGCCTTCCCGCTTCAGCTGAGCGACTTCCATCTCGCCGTCCTTGGTTATCATTTGATACTTCCATTCGGCGGCGGCAACGCTCTTGTTTGTCTGAACAAACTTAAGCGAAGCGTCTCCCTGTCTGAACTGCGCCAGTCCTAACGAAGACAACTCCCACGGGTATTCCGTTGGAGGAAGCGTCAGGAGCGTAACAAAATCATTGGACGTCTGTTCCGGGAGGTCAACGGCAGACGGCTGATTAACAAACAGATCGGAAACGTCTCCGTCAATCTGAGGCGAGTCGTTGAGCGCTACGCCCGTTGGGAACGTACAAATTCTAAAACCCGTTTTAGCGGACGAAGCATCCTGGGCGGCTTGAGTAATTCCGCCGTAAAAACGCGCGCCAGTATATGTTGTAAACCAGCTTCCGCCGCGAATAACCCGAGTGGTTCCAATTATCGGTCCAACGGGATCGAAATACAGATTAACGCTGCGCTGAGCGCGGTATTGAGGGTCGTATCGGTCATAGACCCATTCCCCAACGTTGCCGTGAATATCGTAAAGTCCCCAGGCGTTGGGCGGATACGTTCCCGTTGGACGCGTAGCGCCGAGGTACTTTCCGCGCGGGAGTCCTTCGCAGGGGAAATCGGCGTTGCAGTTGGCGGCGTCAATCGGAATGGTTTCCCCCCCTGTCGTATAATAACCGCCCTGCCCGGCTCGTCCGGCGTGAACCCACTGCGCTTCGGTCGGCAAATAAAACTCCGCCGTTCCAATCTGTTCAGACAACTTTTTGCAAAACGCCTGAGCGTCCAGCCAGCTGACCTGTTCTACGGGATTATATCGTCCCTTAAACATCGACGGATTATTGCCCATCACCTTTAAGTACATTTCCTGAGTTACTTCCGTTTCCAGCATCCAGAAACCATGGGTGACAGCAACGTCTTTTGTAACAGACTTAAATACGATAGTGTTTCCAGGCGGGCACCATCGGAATGTAAACACTACGCTGCCGAGCTTGACAGCGGCGCGCTGACCAGGACGCTTCCCCGGTTTGAGGATGTTGCCGTCGACAGGCGTTTTATCGGACGCAACAAGGCGAGCCATGTCTTTGGGCGACGTGAGCGGGTCGCTGGAACGAACGATAAATCGAAAACCGGCTTCCGCATAATCAGAGGTCCGAATCCTTCGCGCTGCGGATCGGCATTGATATTTTGAAGATTGATATCCGCCGCCGCGGGAAACGCCAAGTTGAGTTTTGGTTTCGTCAATTGGCTGACTGCACGGATAAAGACACCATTCTGCAACGTTGCCGTGCATGTCGTACAATCCCCACGCATTGGGCGGGTACGACCTGACAGGACTCAGCTGTGGATATCCATCGTCGTTGACAGCGTCGCGAAGCGGATTGGGATTTGCCGCGTCTTCGATCGGAGTACTCTTGTCAAAATAGTTTGCGTTTTTGCACAGTTCGGAAGGAACCGCTCCGAAGTTGTACGGCGTTGTCGTTTTGGCGCGGCAAGCGTATTCCCATTGGACTTCTGACGGCAAAACTAGGTTCAGTTTGGTAATCCGCGACAATTTATCGCAGAACACGCGGGATCTATCCCATGTTACGCTTGCAGCTGGATGGTTTTTCAAGGCGGCAGACGGCGCGCCTGTTGCCATCACAGAAGCGAACATCTCTTTGGTAACTTCCGTTTCCAGCATCCAGAAACCCGTTGAGACGGTTTCCGCGTGAGCTGTTTCGTTGGGCTGATGACCAGTTTCGTCAGCGGGAGAGCCCATAGTGAACGTTCCTGGCGGAATCCAGCGAAATGCGTATTCGATGTCGTCAATTGTCAGCACGTGTCGATCGCCCGCCGCAGGAGCAGTTGGGAACGGAAGTCCTGTTACAGTGATTTCTTTTGGCTTGACGGGCGCAGTCGGCTTTGCCGCGGTTGAAGGAGCAGCCGTCTTCACAGCCGCCGCTTTAAGAGCCGCCTCTCGTTCTTCTTCTGTTTTATAAACGGGCGCCAAATCGCTGCCGGTTTCAGCAGTCGCTTCCTGAAGAGCGAAGTCGTTCTGATCGTCGTCCACGTCTGTGGCGTTTTCAGCGTTATCGACAGCGACTGGTTCGTTTTGATCAGCAGCTGTTTCCTGCTGAACGTTTGAATTGTCCCCAGAACCGTCGGCAGCGCCTGCGCCGTTGTTGGCTGCATTAGCGTCATTTACGGCGGCGGCAGCGCCGCTATTGGAATTATTGGCAGCAGAGCTGGACGCGTTCGCATCGTTAGCGGCTGCCGCGTTACTGGCGTCAACAACTGCAGCGTTTGGATTCTGATCGTCTGTAACGTCAGAACCTGTAACGTCAGATTCGTTTTGAGCTATTTCTGTATCAGACGTTTTTTTCCCGCCGGAAAGCCCCAAAAACAGAAGCAGGGCAATCGCCGCCAAAGCTGCCGCGCCAGCTCCCCAAATCCAAAATGGAATCGGAGCTACGGTCTTTTTCGAGCCTTTTTTGACGTAGGCGCCTCCGCCTTTTTTCTTGTCCTGTTTGGACTTGTCATGAGCGCTGTGTTTATCGGCAGACGTAAAATCAAACGCAGCCGCCTGAATGGGCGGAGCCGCTCCCCCGGCAAGAATCGGCGGCGGGGCGACCATTCCCAATTGTGACGGCGAAGACTGAGGTTCTTTGGCGCGAAGTTGGGCATCGTATTCCGCCTTGGTTTTTTCATTGAGCAAACAGACGCGGGCGGCCGCTATTTCGTTCAACAACTGCTGCGACTGTTTTGAATACTTGCCGCTTTGGAACGTTTTGACAAACGCCATAACCTTGTCTGCAGCGGATTCGATAACGTCCGGATCGGACTCGTACGTTTCCAAACCCAGAAGACTGTAATGGTCAGCAGGCAGTTTATTGGCAGGAATTCCAAGCCAAACTCGATATGGATTAAATTCCGCGTTTTGCGAAGATTCTTCAGAAGCGCTCATGATTAATTTAAATGGGCAAATGTATCCCATTATATTCAGGTCGATTTACAGAGAAAGATTTGTCGCGTTTGTCTGACGCTTGCCCAGGTCGTCTACAAAAATATACTATGTAATATTATGCCGCGAAAATCTCTCCCCAAACGCATACTATGGACTTCGTTGTCCAGCGCTATTTCTATATATTCTAGTGTAATCCATCGATAAATGATTGTCAATAGAATTCCAGTATTTTTTAGAAAAAATTTTTGTTATTCGCCAATTGATTAAAAAAGCTATATTCATTGCATACTTCAGACTATTGTTTTTTGCAAGTTCACTCGATAAATAACGTCAGGCTTCGTTTGACGTCAATGGTATAAATTTATGCTCTTGTTTTGTAACAATTCTATTCCAAACGATTCAAGCGTCATTCTGATAAAATGTACATTATAGAAAGGCTTATAGTTTAGACTGTGTAATAGTTTCACAGTCGAAACAGTATATAAAAGATAACGATTGCGGCATCAAAAAAAGATATAAAATTTTTGAAGAATGTACAATAATTGAACAAGAGGGGTGTTCAAATTTTTTTCATTGTATGTATAATAAACCATTGTTAGGTACTTTAAACTGAGTAGTTTTAGTAGGATTTATCGATAATTAGGGGGATTTTGGCGCTATTTCAGAAATTTTCCTTTTTTTTGGTAGAAAATCTAAAATCCGGTTTGAAATTTGCTCTTAAATATATTATAATATCGTTGAAGATACATTCATTTATCATTTTCAACGGTTATACACACAAAGGAAAAACGATATGCCAACTTATCAATTTGAAGCGATGGACGCTTCTGGTAAGGAGATAAAGGACGTTGTCGAAGCGGTCAACGAAGATGAAGCTGCAATTACCATAAAACACATGGGCTACTATCTGACCAAATTGTCAGTCAGAAAGGAGCGCAAATCGTCAGTTGCCGCAACGTCAACCAAAAAGGGTAAAACGTTTACTCTTGCTGGCGTCCCCTCAAAAGTATTGTGCACGTTTACACGTCAGCTTTCCATTTTGCAAGACGCTGGTTTGCCGATTCTTCGAAGTTTGAAAATTCTGGAAAATCAGGCAAAGCCCGGCGCCCTTAAAAACGCCTTGATAGACGTCATCGACGAAATCGAAGGCGGGGCAACGCTGTCAGAAGCAATGGCGAAGTGTCCCAAGGCATTTAACCGACTTTACGTCAACATGATTAAAGCCGGTGAAGCGGGCGGCGCTTTGGAAGTCATTTTGCAGCGTCTTGCAGAATTTACGGAAAAGAGCGAAGCGTTAAAGAGAAAAATCAAAGGCGCTTTGACGTATCCTGTCTGCGTCGTTATGTTCTCCGTTGGCATTTTGGCGTTTTTGATGATTACCATCATTCCAAAGTTCATCAAAATTTTTGAAGACTTTGATACAACGCTGCCAACAATGACGCAGTGGTTGATTTACATATCAAACATGTTCGTGTACTACTGGTGGATTTTGATCGCCGTTCCGGTGGGCGTTTGGTTGCTTATCAAAATGATGAACCAGTCCGACTACTGCCGATTTGGCTGGAACCTGTTCACCTTGAAAATGCCGGTATTCGGTCAGTTGGTAGAAAAGAACGCGGTTGCGCGCGCCATGCGAACGCTGGGTACGCTTGTCAGCTCCGGCGTTCCGATTATCGAAGCAATTACCATTACCCGAGAAACAACGGGCAACGGCGTTTTTGAACGGTTGTTTGACAAAATTTTGGAAGCGATTCGTCAGGGCGAATCCATTGCAAAACCAATCAAGGAGAATTCCATCCCGCCAATTCATCCGGTTGCGATATTTTGGTGGTGCTTCTTCTGCGCCGGCCCTGTCGGGCTTTTGATTTACATGATGAAGTTCCGTCAAAAAATTATGGACGACATGGTCGTCAACATGATTGACGTAGGAGAAGAAACCGGCGAATTGGATAAAATGTTGTACAAAGTCGCTGACACGTTTGATGATGAAGTCAACGTTTTGACAGACTCTTTAATGAGTTTGATGGAACCGTTGCTGATTATCTTCCTCGGCGGCATGGTCGGGTTTATCGTCATTTCGTTGTTTATGCCGTTGATCGGTTTGATCAGCAAACTGTCCGGTTGAGAATACGCATCAGAAGCGAGAAGAGAGAAGTTCCGCCTTCTCTCCT
Source organism: Thermoguttaceae bacterium (assembly GCA_017557195.1). GTDB lineage: Bacteria > Planctomycetota > Planctomycetia > Pirellulales > Thermoguttaceae > RUG11551. The sequence goes on from JAFZAL010000010.1 coordinate 16,982, forward strand.
CTCAGGCTTTTCCCCTTACAATACCAGATTTTTACACCTCATTATGAAACGTTCGTTATTAACTCGTTCCGGCTTTACGTTGGTAGAAATGCTGACGGTTATTGCGATTATTGGCATCTTGGCTGCGCTCATGTCAGGCGCTATGGTTGTCGTCAGAGCGCGCGTTCAAAAGGCGGC
>JAFZAL010000071.1 GCA_017557195.1 Thermoguttaceae bacterium
AGACAAAGACAACCCCAAAAACAATGCGGTAAGATTGCTATAATACCAACCTTACCGCTCAAACTTGAACTCTGGCATTTTGCCATTATCCGCGAATCTTTCAATGCTGCCAATTAACATCTTCCAATTCGACGACTAGGGATAATATGCTTTATTCTTAGTTCAACAAGCCAAAACACGTTAGAAAATTTTTGATTTTAATTCAAAATTTTTCGTATTCACCTACTTGACTTTATTACAGTAACTCCAAACGATCGAGCGCTTTGTGTAATTACAAATTACGAATTACGCATTACGCATTACGAATTCTCCTCGCCCCTACTTGAAATATTCGCTCTTTATGATATACTTATTACATCTTTGAAAGTCATTTGGAGGATAAGCGAATGGCTAGCGGGCTGACTCGAAATCAGTTGCCGGGAAACCGGTTGTGGGTTCGAATCCCATGTCCTCCGTTTTCTCTCAGATTTATTGGCTCTGTATAGAATTCTTTAGATATCGTCTTGCGTCTTTGTTATTTCAGATATTCTCTCGCAACTCATTACTCGTAACCATATAAAAACGACTCTGTACCGGGATGGACGATACAGAGTCGTTCGAATCAAGGAGTGTGTACGTATTAAACGGAATTAGAAGTTGAGCAAGACGTCCATTCCGAAGGTGAACTGGCTGTTCTTCTCGCCGAAGAACTTGATCGGTCCGTTGAGGTCTGACCAGTCCCAGCGAACTTCCGGTCGGATGGTGCACCAGTATGTCGGCTTCCAGTTGACGCCCAGGGTGATGTCGTAGACGTTGTACGTTGTGTCGTCAAACACCTTGGAGTAGACGATTCTTCCGCACTGCGGGTTGTCCTGGAACCATTCGAATCTTAAACCGGTTGTAATCGTATCTGTGCAGCGGACGTACCAGCTGTTGGTAAGACCAGTCCATGTGCTTGAACTGACGTTTGTTCTGGGGAAATCTCCCTTGTCGTCCCAGCCGTAGACGAATTCGAGGCTGGTCGCCAACCAGGAGTTGATTCTCCATTCCGTCAGCCAGCTCAGGACGGTAACGTTGAATTCCGCGTTCTGAACGTCAGAGAAACGATTCGGTTTGTAGGTCCAGGTTTCGTTTCCGGAATGAACCATGAACTGAGTCGCCAGCGTACGGCAGGAATCCATCCAGCGAACGCCGCCGTATCCGGAAGCGACTCCAGACTTGGTCGACATGCGGTTCCAGCCCAGGTCAACGCCGCCGAAGACGGAAAGACCATTGCATCCGCCGAAGGTTACTTCCATGCCGGTAAGCGTTGTCGGCATTCCATAGTAGCTTGCATAGTTGTGAGAATAGAAGAAATTCTCAACCGCCATCGGCGATTCCATGCTCATGCCGGAGTAGTAATGACCAGCTTTGATTTTAACGCCTGTCATGATCGGCATGTACATTTCGACGTAGGCTTGAGGAATTGAAACGCCGTATTCGGAAACGTCTTGCGCCAGATGTCGGCTGCCGTCTCCATTCCAGTGATTGACGCGGCCTTCCACGCCGTTAATTGTCGTCAAATAACCAACGTTGCTGGCTTCAAAACCGTATGCTTGCGTGTAATAGTAATCAGTACCGAAGAACACGTCAACGCGTCCGCCCCAGCTGTAGTTCATGCCATCTTCTGCGACTTTGCGTTCCAACGCCATGTAGACCTGATTCATCTGATACGTATTATACATATCATTGTACGCTTGAGGCGCATAGGTGTCGTCTGATCGCCCGGAACCGTATGTAATGCCTTGATCGACCCACGCCTTGAAACGCCATTCGCCGGGACCCCAGAACTGGTCGCAATTCATTGGACCTACAGTTTTATACCAGCCGTCAGCGCGATCGCGAACAAGATATGAAGGCATTTGATTGGCAAAAAGACCTTCAGATGCCACTGCGCCGCCATCAGTCTGTTCAGCAGCGTTTTGCCCTATAGGATCCAGTACGGGAACGCTATATTGCGCCTTGACAAAGTTTGATTGCAATGCAATACAAATGGCGATTATAACAATTCTCGGGAATAAACTCGAATATTTCATACCAATTACCTCAAGGTTGAGAGGATAACCAGGGCTGTAATGTATATACGGCTCCACCGAATATTAACCTATTACAGTCTACTTTACTCCTATCGGCAATTTTATTACTTCTATATTAGAAATTTTTCCCCAAATTACGTTTTTTCCCTTTTGAATACAATCGATAATGCGAAAAACGTCTCTAAATATTTATATTGTAAATGGTTACGTGCAGTAGACGCAAGCGCGTAATGAGTCGCAGTTTTTAATCGACAAGCGATACGGATGAATGCGCTTCGCGTCGCTTGCCAAGATCGGAAGCCGACTTAGTAGTACACTTTGTCCCAGACGTACGCCGCCATGGCAGAGAATAATATTAGAGGAATCCACGCAGCCATCGCCGGCGAAATCAATTTGTCGGAGTCGCCTGCCAGGGCGCTGAACATATTGATGATAATCCAGCTGCATCCCCACCAAAGAGCCGCTTTTAGCAAGATGAGCAATAATCGATTGTCGTTTGCCAAAATAAATGACAAGCCGACAAAGATTATGCAAAAATCGATAAACGGTCGTGTCATGCGTTTATGAAGAGTGATCGCCGCGTCTCTTCTCTGATAGTCAGGCATGCGTTCCATAATTCGCCGCAATTCCGTAATTGACGAATACTCTTGCAGTTCGGCGTTGAGCGTCAAGTCGTCAAATTCAATTCCGCTGACTAAAAAGCACTCTCCCTTTTTCAACCAATCCTCATGATTTACCGGGGTGTAAAGAATTGTCTTGTCGTTTATATCTATAGACGGCTGGTTGTCCAGACATTTTTCAGCCACAACATTTCTTAGCAGGAATCCTGCTGGACGAGTTGGCGTTGTCGCGTCGCCGAGTATCTCGTTTTGCCAGATGGCAATGTCGGCGGAGATGGTTTGTCCGTATTTATCCAGCGTTATTACCGGCATACTGAAGGAGGGCTGAATAATGGCGTGTTGATCAAGATCCAGCGCTTCTCCTGTTATATAGACATTAGTCAAGGGGTCCGTTTTGGGTTCAACCCGGGCTTTATTCCGATCGAAAAAAGAGTTGATGTCGCAGCCAATGACAGCGCGTTGAGCGGGCAAAACAAATTCGCGGCATAATGCGAAAATCGCAATGAGAACTATTGACGCCACAAAAATCATGTACGCCGCTCGAACGCGACGAATCCCCATGCAGGCTAAGGCAAGCGTTTCATTATGCTTAACCATCTGGTTTATCAAAATAATGCTGGGCAGAATGACGCACGCTGTCAGCAAAGCGTCAAACAGAACCAGAAGACGCGGCATATAAAAATGATATAACGCAACCGGCAGCGAAATATTGTGCTGCTGGCATTTTTGATTAAAGACGTCTGCGCTGTTGAGATAGTCCATTATTATGAATATAATGGATATCAATATCATGGTTCCCAAAAACAGAAGAAGAAACTGTCTAAGAACAAACCAGTCTATGCTTCCGGGATGAAACAGAGAATACTGCGTTCGAGCCGATTCGCTTTTCTCCTCGAGCGATTCGTTGATAACGTTTTGCTGGCGTTCCTGATTCTCTTCGAGATCAGAAGTCGGTTGAGATTGAGACGATTGTTGAGACATGTTATCACACAGGAGGGTTGTCGATTATTCTCGCAGCATCCAAAAGCTGCAAGGACGGCTAATAACTGCTTTTCGTCAAGCGTATTATTCGAATCGTAACAGACGGAACGCGCCTGTCGCGCTTGCCTCGAGGCAGGATTATCAGAAGTCCTTTCAATAATAGCGTATTTTTCAGGATTTGACCAGATGTCTTTTCAAAATTTTATTGTCTTTTCTTTCCTGTTTTGCTTATATTTGACAAATGTCCTATCTTAACTGCAAATTAAGAAATTATTTTAGATTTTTTCTGTTTTTCCTCTAAATAGGATTGATTTTAATTTGTATTCCAGTATGATATATTAAATATAAGTAGATGAAGAGCGTTGTTTTCAAGTCTGGAAACTAATTATATATCAGACAAGGCTTTTTGCCTTGTTTGAAATATAGTATCGCTCATTATGCTAAAGAGAATCGCCAACCGAAGATTCAAAGCCGATTCCCTCCAAGTAGTTATGACCCCGAAAATTAATAACCTGCCTGCTATAGAATCTTCCTTTGTCCAATTAGGAGCAATTGGTCATTGGAGTTTCGTCGTACGTCCCGTATTTGAGGGGGATTGTTTCACGCTTTTTGCCAATTCGCTGGACGAGTTGGATCGCGCTTTTGAAGACCAGCTTGACGAGGGGGAGCAGTATCACGTTATCTATCGCATCTCGTTGTTTCTTGCGGATATTTCCCAGGAAGACGAGTTTATAGCAGTTCTTAAAGAGCATTACGGGGACGATTGTCCGATTTTCGAGATTATTCCCCAGGCGCCTGTAACGGGCGCAGCGTACGCCATCGAGGCGTGGGGGCTTTCCGCTGCCAGTTCAGACGAGATTTCTATTAAACGGACGTCGGATCAGCTTTCAACGGTTTCCTATTCCGGTTTGGATTGGACGCACGTCGTCAACTGTCGCCCGGCGGTTTCAGACGACGAACTGGTTTATCCGAAGTCTTATTCCTGCTTTGAAGAACTCCAAAAGCAGTTTAATCAGCTTGACATCTCTTTTGAAGACGTAATTCGCATCTGGATTTATCTGGGCGATATCGTCGGTCCGGAAGGAGAAACGCAGCGATACAAAGAGCTTAACCGCGCCAGAACGGATTTCTTTGGCGACATGAAGTTTTGCCGGAAATACCCTCTGGACTCGTCAGACTTTGACGCCTATCCCGCCAGCACTGGCATTGGTTCAGATGGGAAAAACGTGATTCTTGCCGGGTTGTCGATTCATTCCAACTCGTCAAATCTCATTGCCGTTCCGCTGGAAAACCCTCAGCAAACCAGCGCTTTCAATTATGAAAAAACGTACAGCCCGCAAAGCCCCAAATTCGCTCGCGCGCTGGGCGTAGAGTACGAAGACGGCGGCGTGATTTTTATCTCGGGCACCGCCAGCATTATTGATTCTGAAAGCAAATTTATCGGCAAGCCAGCGCGGCAGGCGTCGTGTACGTTAGACAACATCGCCGTCTTAATCGACAGAACCAACTGCCGGGAACACGGTTTTGACCGCTTGGGCGCGGAACTGAATCAGCTCGCGTTTTTGCGGGTTTATATCAAGCGTCCGGAAGATTACGAAGAAATCGCCGAGGTCTGCCGCAAACGCTGCGGCGACGGCGTCCCGATGGTCTTTACTGTAACAGACGTTTGCCGACCGGAACTGCTGGTCGAAATGGAAGGAATCGTCTATACGAAGAAATAGGGGATTCTGAGAGAGCGTACGCAAATTTTTCTTGCGAAGAAAGATAAAGATGAGAAGCGGGACTGCGTCCCGAAGGGGACGCAACCCTTGTAACCGTGGGCTTCAGCCCATGGAGAATGGTACGATAAAAACATCGAAAAATGCCCTTTTCCTCATCCCCTCAGCGCCTTTAGG
>JAFZAL010000072.1 GCA_017557195.1 Thermoguttaceae bacterium
GAAGCGGCTCCGGCTGAAGAAAAACCGGCTGAAGAAGCGGCTCCGGCTGAAGAAAAACCGGCTGAGGAAGCGGCTCCGGCGGAAGAGAAACCGGCTGAAGAAGCGGCTCCGGCTGAAGAAAAACCGGCTGAAGAAGCGGCTCCGGCTGAAGAAAAACCGGCTGAGGAAGCGGCTCCGGCGGAAGAGAAACCGGCGGAAGAAGCGGCTCCGGCAGAAGAGAAACCGGCAGAAGAAGCTGCTCCGGCAGAAGAGAAACCGGCGGAAGAAGCGGCTCCGGCGGAAGAGAAACCAGCTGAAGAAGCGGCTCCGGCTGAAGAAAAGCCGGCGGAGGAAGCGGCTCCGGCTGAAGAGAAACCAGCGGAAGAAGCGGCTCCGGCTGAAGAGAAACCGGCGGAAGAAGCGGCTCCGGCTGAAGAGAAACCGGCAGAAGAAGCTAAATGATCTAATTCGTATAAGAATCATCTGCAAAACCTCTCCGATTTAATTGGGGAGGTTTTTTATTATTCAATAATTTTATTATTCTTTCTTAAATTAGGTATTGTCTGCATCTTTCTAACCAATCTTATCTAGACGCTTTATTTTGTAAGGCGATATAATCCTAAATTTTTGACTAAATTATTTGAACGGTAATTCCGATACAATCAACAGGGTCTAATTTCATTTGATTAGGTAAAGTATGCTTTGATGTATACGTCCGTTAAATGAAAATCTCCGATTTATAGTTACAGGAGTATTTTAATATGCGATGTAAACCAGGTTTATTATCGATAATAATAGCGATATTATTGACATCGTCTGTTTTGGGACAGGAGTCTTTGGAACAGGCGTGGGAACAGGCGATTTCCGTTAGTCGCAAGCTGGAGGCGGAAGGTTACAAAATTAATTCCGCTCAGGCGACGCGAGATGCGGCAAGCGCAGCTCGAATGCCGCAGTTGGCAATGGAAAGCAGTTATACAACTATGTCGTCGACTCCTACGATGAAAGTTGACATGGGTCAAGCGATGAAGGGAATTGCATACGCGGCAGCGCAGTCTGGAGATATGGCTTTAGCAGGTAATATTATGGCGTTGCCCACTCAGACGGATATGCCGGTTGCGAATCAGTCCTTTGGAACGGCGTCTGTGGGAGTGGTTATGCCGATTTATACCAGCGGCAAGATTTCCAGTCTGGAAAACGCGGGACAATCGCTAACTAATGCTGCAATTTACGGTCGCACTGCGGCAACATCCAATTTGAAGCTGGAAGTTGCACAAGCGTATTTTATGGTTCAGCGCGTTGAGAAACTGCATCAGGTGGCTTTAGCCGCCAAGAATTCGTTGGACGGGCACTTAAAAGACGTGGAAAACCTGTTAGCTCAGGGCCTTGTAACGAAGACGGCTCTGTTGTCGGCGCAAGTCGCTCAGGCGGAAGCCCAGCAAAACGTTCTCAAGGTTGAATACGGTCTGAAAACAGCGAAAGCAGCGTACAACCGGCTTCTTTGGCGTCCGCTGGATTCGCCCGTTTCGTTGGTGGAACTGCAAATGCCCAATGACGATCAACCGGTAGAAGTCCTTATGGACGCCGCCGTTCAGATTCGTCCGGAGTTGTCACAGTTGGCGGCGCAGTATCACGCTTTGAACAGCAAGGCGGACAGCATCAAGGCGGAACGCGGCCCACAGGTTGCGGCAGGGGCGAGTTATTCGTATCTGGAAAACGATCATTTGGCTACCAACGGTTACGGACAGGGAACGGTTGGCGTTGTTTGGAGTCCGATTGACAGCGTCGGTCGAGCGAAGGAACGCGCAACGCGCAACGAGGCCTATGCAGTTTGCAAAATGCGCGACGAAGCCGCCAACGCGATTCGTCTTCAGGTTCAAAAGGCGTACAACGACAACCAGGTTGCCAGAAATCGAATTGGAATCGCTAAACTGGCGGTTGATCAGTCCGAGGAAAACCTTCGTCTTGTCAAAGAGCAGTTCAAGCAGGGAATCGCCACCTACACCCAGGTTTTGGACGCTCAGGCGTTATGGAATCAAGCGCATTCCAACTATTGCAACGCCGTCTACGACGCCCTTTTGGCTTCCTACACTCTTAAATACGCTGTTGGAACGCTGTAATATTAGTTGCGAGTTACGAGTTGCGAGTTGCGAGAAAACGCAAAGCGATTATCCAAGCTTCTCACGCTGTCAGGCTTTAGGTTCGCCTGACGGCGAACTGCGTAATTCCGCTCGCTTCGCTCATACCCACGGGTTAACACCCGTGGCTCGCCTATTCCCTATTCCCTACTCCCTACTCCCTAATTCTCTCTCGACCCGTATTGTAAAATCTTAAAAGGGAAGTATACTATATATAGACAAAAAGCGAGAAACCGCTCATTTGTCGCCAACCACTTACCACGAAATAATCATGGGTCAAACAATTGTCATTTTCGGAGCCAGCGGGGATTTAACGAGTCGAAAGCTCATTCCGGCGCTGTTTAATCTGTACTGCAAAGAGCGTCTGCCGGACGGAACGCGCATTGTCGGCGTTTCCCGTTCAGAGATGACGTCTCAGGCGTGGCGGGACAAGCTGCAGGGTACGACAGCTCAGTTTTCGGAATCCGGGTTTGACGAGTCGAAATGGACGCTCTTCTCTCAGCTGGTCGAGTATTTCCCCGGCGACGTCAACCTGTCCGAAACGTTTACCCGGCTGGACGCGTTTCTCGGTCAGCTGGAAGGCGGAGCGGCGACCGGGAGAATGTTCTATTTGGCGATGGCTCCGCAGACGTATCAAACTATCGTCGAACAGCTCGGGCGCGCTGGCATGGCGAAACAGTCAGACGAGGCGTCCTGGCGGCGAATTGTCCTGGAAAAGCCGTTTGGAACGGACAGAGCGTCGGCGATTGCGCTCAACGCGTTTATTCATCAATGGTTTGACGAAACACAGATTTACCGAATTGACCATTACCTCGGCAAAGAAACCGTTGCCAACATCATGGTGCTGCGGTTTGCCAACACGATTTTTGAACCGATCTGGAACCGGAATTATATCGACCACGTCCAGATTACCGCGGCGGAAGAGACGATTATCGGGCGCCGCGCCGGGTACTACGAGAAATCCGGGGTTCTGCGAGACATGTTCCAGAACCATCTCCTTCAGCTGCTCATTTTGACGGCGATGGAAGCCCCGTCGCGCTTTGATCCCAATACGGTTCGAGACGAAAAAGTCAAAGTCCTTCGGGCGATTCGACCCATGACGATGCAGTCGGCGGCGACGGACTCGCTGCGAAGTCAGTATAGAACGTATCGGGACGAGCCGGACGTCGATCCCCGGTCGCAAACCGCCACGTTTGGAATTGTCAAGTTTTATCTGGAGAACTGGCGCTGGCAGGGCGTCCCGTTTTATCTGCGGTCCGGAAAGGCGATGTCGTGCCGCACGACGCAGATTGTGATTCAGTTCAAAAAGCCGCCGCATTTTATATTTGACTCGCAAAAAAATGTGAACCCGGAATCGAATAAACTCGTATTACAAATTCAACCGGCGGAAGGGATTAAACTGTATTTTCAGACAAAAACGCCTGACGCCGGCATGGCAATGCGTCAAACCAGCCTGGACTTCAATTTCCAGTCCGGGCTTTCTGCCGCAATCCCGGATTCGTATCAGCGTTTGCTGCTGGACGTCATTCAGAGCGACGCGAGTCTGTTCGCCCGGGCGGACGAAGTGGAGCTTGCCTGGTCTGTAATCGACCCGATTCAGCAGGCGTGGGACTCCGGCGTACCGCCGCTGTCGTTCTACGAGTCGGGAATGTGGGGGCCGGAACAGGCGTTCGACTGGATGGAACAGCAGGACGACCGGCAATGGTTTGACGTCTGCCCGGTGTTTAGGAAATAGGGAGTAGGGAATAGGGAATAGAAAGTGGTAAGTGGAAAGTGGTAAGTGGTAAGTAAGATGAACGCTTGCGTCCTAACCACTAACCACTAAAAACTTATTACTAACCACTATTCGCTCGCAACTAATCATAAGAGGCATATATGGCAAGAAATTATTACGAAGTACTCGGCGTTCCAAAGGACGCGTCAGAGAAAGATATTCAAAAGGCGTACCGTGAACTGGCGCGCAAGTACCACCCGGACTTGCACCCGGACGACAAGGACGCATCGAAAAAGTTCAGCGAAGTTCAGGAAGCGTACGACACGCTAAACAACAAAGAAAAGCGTAAGAAGTACGACCAGTTCGGCGCGAACTACGAACAGTATCAGGGCATGCCCGGCGGCGGTGGATTCGGCGGATTCGGCGACGGCACGTTCAATATGAACGGTCAGGAATTCGACCTCAACGATATTCTAGGTCGATACGCCGGCGGCGGTTTTGGCGGTCGCGGCAGACGCTCTGGCGGGTTCGATTTCGGCTCCATGTTTGGCGGTCGAGGCAAGCGGCAAGCCGGTCCTGTAGGCGGAGAAGACGTCAATTCTGAAATTACCATTCCGTTTGAGTTGTCCATTAACGGCGGAAAACAGAGCGTAAACTATTTCATGTCCAATGGACAGAGCAAGACGCTTGAGATTACCATTCCTGCCGGTATTGCAGACGGAAAGAAGATTCGTTTGCGCGGGCAGGGCGAGCCGTCTATGATGGGCGGAACGCCCGGCGACCTGATTATTACCGTTCACGTCCTGCCGCACCCCTATTTCACCCGACAGGGCAACGACCTGCTCATCAGCCTGCCGATTACGCTCGGCGAAGCTATCAACGGCGCGAAGGTTGACGTTCCCACGCCAAAGGGAACCGTCGCGTTGACGATTCCGCCTGGAACGTCCAGCGGCAAACGCCTGCGAATGAAAGGCATGGGCGTTCCGTCCGCGAAAGGCGGCGCAGCAGGCGACCTGTTTGTTGACCCGAAAATCATTCTGCCGGATATTGTTACAGACGAACTGGCAGACCTGGCGGAAAAAGCGGAAACCGGCTATCGAACCAATCCCAGATCAAATATGCGCTGGTGACGAGAGTTGCGAGTTGCGAGTAGCGAGTTGCGAGAAACGCAAAGCGCTTCACAGATTCCTCTCGCAATTCGCTTCGCGGGGACTTCTACTGTTACAAATATTGAATCACTAATGCGGTTTTAGCGGAACGCTGTCGCGTCTGAATTTAATTCTCTCGCAACTCGCAACTTGCAACTCGCAACTATAATCATGACTCCCAATTATTCCTTTCCTAAATCGCAGCACGTCCGGCGTCAGCTGGATTTTACGCGAATATACAGCGTCAAGACGGCGTATAACAACGGCGTTTTGCTTGTGTATGCGGCAAGGAACGATTTGGGATACCCGCGCCTGGGCTTGAGCGTATCGAAGAAAGTCGGGAAAGCGCACGCCCGCAACCGATGGAAGCGAATCATTCGCGAGGCGTTTCGACTCCAGCAGAGCGAGTTCGCCGGCATCGTTTTGAAAACCGCTCAAAACGAGAACCGGACGGATATTACCCCGGAAATCGCGGCGGGAATCGACTTCATCGTTATCCCGAAAAAAATCGACGTTGAGCCAAACTTCAAGGAAGTTTGCAAGTCGCTGAAATACTGTGTAAAACGGGCGTCGGAAAAGCTGTTTCAGCTTAGAATGAAAAACGATGCGCCACAGCCCGCCGCGCCGTCTGTGCCAACGCCAGAAGAACCCCAGCCGACGGAGGGAACGCCGTCATGATTTCCAAATTTCTCATTGCTTGCGTTCGCTTTTATCAGAAATGGATAAGCCCCTGCTTGCCGGACATGTGCCGGTTTGAGCCGTCGTGCAGCCAGTACTTTATTGAAGCGGTTCAGAAGTACGGACCGATCAAAGGAACGCTTAAGGGAATCTGGCGAATTCTGCGCTGCAACCCGTGGAACCCCGGCGGCTACGACCCGCCGTGAGCAATTCGTAATTCGTAATTCGGAATGCGTAATTACGTAAAGCGCTGGTCGCTTGCGGCGGAAGCCTCCAAAAATCTTGGGAACGCGGCAACCGCTCCGACCCACTGGATCGCGGCTGTCTCAGCAGCCGAAGAAATCTCACGCAAAGTCCGCAAAGTTCGCGAAGTTTTAAAAACTATGTGTTCTTTGTGTTCTATGTGTTCTTTGTGGTTAAAATATTTCTTTTGCGGCAGGGGACTGCCGCGTGCCGGGCTCATCCATGTGCCTCTCTCCCACATTTTTCTCTTGACAGCCTTTCTCTTTTTCTGTATATATCTATAGAATAATATTATTTTCCCTGAACAGGGTTTCAAAATCGGGATTAACCCTCAGCGCTGAATTCTTTTTATCCCGGTTTGGACGCCCTGTTTGACGTTTTCTTTCCGCAGCATGATTTTTAAAAGCCTGGAACTAACCGGATTCAAAAGTTTCGCCGATAAGACGCGGTTCGAATTTTCGGACGGCATCACTATCGTCGTTGGTCCGAACGGTTCCGGGAAATCTAACGTAGTTGACTCGATTAAATGGGTTCTGGGCGAGCAGAAAGTCAAGTCTTTGCGCGGAAAGGAGATGACGGACGTAATCTTTGCCGGCGCGCCGGGTCGAAAACCGATGAACACGGCGGAGGTTACGCTCACGTTCGACAACTCCGACGGGCGGTTCCATTTCGACGCGTCCGAGCTGCAAATCACCCGCCGGGTGATGCGGTCGGGAGAATCGGAGTATCTGATTAACCGTCAAACCTGTCGACTAAAGGACATTCGGGAAGTTCTGGCTGGGACGGGCATCGGCACGCAGGCGTACTGTATTATCGAACAGGGGCGAGTAGACGCGCTGCTACAGTCCAGCCCCAAGGAGCGCCGCGCCATTTTCGAGGAGGCGGCGGGCGTGAGCCGGTACAACGCCATGGTTCACGATTCCCTCAAAGCCATGGAGCGAACGAACTTTAATCTCAATCGATTTAAAGACATCGTTACCGAGCAGGAAGGGCGTCTGAAAAGTCTTAAACGTCAGGCGGAAAAGGCGGCGCGATACAGCGAGTACACGCATCGTCTGCAGGCTCTGCGAACCGAGGCGGGAATTGTCGACTGGAACAATCTGACCCAAAAAATCGAAGCGCACGACGCCAAGTTCGCCGGCATTCGTCAGCAGGAAGAAGACCTTCAGTCCCAGCTGGCGGAACTGGAAAAACAGATCGCCGGGATTGAATCGACGCTGTCAGAACTCGACAGCCAGGTTCTGGAACAGGAAAACAACTATTCAGACGTCCGAGAGCAAATCGCATCCTGTCAAACGAACGCAGAGAACCAGATTCGGCGTCTGGACGAAATCCAGCAGCAGGAAAGCCGATACCAGGATTTAACCGCTCGACTGACCGCGCGAACGGCGGAACAGTCACAGCGGCGCAACAAAACGTATGAGGAATACGTCCAGGCGTTACAGCAAAAGGAAGAGTTGTCGTCTCTGCGCGCGGACGCTCAGGCGAAACAGCTTCAGCTGCAAAAGCAGGCGGACGAAATCGAAGCGCAAAACGAAAAGAATCGTGACGCGGCTCTTGAAAAGACGCGAACGGTAGCCGCGCTGACAAACGAGATTTCATCTCTGGAGCGTCAGCTGGAAGCCAAGGCGGAACATCGGCGCAGCGACCAGCAGCGTCTGGAAGACGCTCAGGCGGAACTGGATAAAAGCGCGGCGGAAAAGGAAGCTGCGACGGAGCTTGCCGACCAGCTCAACGACGAAAAAGAGACGTGCGAGGAACGCGTTCAGGAACTGCAGCAGCAGCTGGACGACATTCTCGAACAGTTCCAGCGCCGCAAAGCGGTTCTCGACAAGTTGGGCATGCGCCGCACTGCGCTGCTGGAACGCGTCGGGCTGCTGGAAGAGCTTCAAAACAAACGTGACGAACTCAATCCCGGCTTGAAAGACGCTCTGTCCAGAGCCAAACAGGATCCGGAAGGCCCCTACGGGTCAATTATCGGTTTGGCGGCGGACATGATGCAAGTCGGCGTCGACGCGGCGGGACTGATTGAAATCGCGTTAGGCCCGATGGCGGAATATCTGGTTGTCGGGAAGAAATCGCAAAAGTTTATTTCTGCGCTCAATTCCGGAGACGTTAGCCTCAAAGGGCGCGTTGGGTTTATCTGGATGGACGGTCTGTTTTCCAACCCGATTCCCAGCGTCAATCTGGAAGGGCGTCCCGGCGTCGTCGGTCGAGCGGATCAGTTCGTTCAGGCGGATAAAAAGTATCATCCGCTGGTTCGACGCCTGCTGGGAACGACCTGGATTGTCGAAACGGCTCAGGACGCGTTTTCCCTCTCAACGACGGTTCCTGAACCGCTCAATTATGTAACGCTGGCGGGAGAACGCCTCGGCGCGGACGGCTCGTTCACCTGCGGAGAGCGTCACAACGCGGCGGGGTCGATTGCCCGACGAAGCGAATTGGAGCAAAAGAAGAAGGAACTCAAAGGACTCGACAATCAGTACTCCGTCCTTTTGGAAGAGGCGAAAAAGCTGGAAGACGCTGCAACCAAACGAGATCAAAGTCTGGAATCGCACAAAGACCAGCTCCGCAAGATCAGAACCAAAGTCTCGGACGCGGTCAATCAGCTCACGGCTCTGGAAGAACGCTATTTGCAGGCGATGCGCCGCAAAGAGGAAATCGTCCATTCCATGACGCAGGACGAGCAGGATCGTCAAACGACCGAAGTCGCGCTGGCGAAAACCATCGAAGAAAAGAAAACGAATCAGCTGGCGCTATCAGAACTGGAAACGACCGCCCAGCAGCTGCGTGACGAGTCCGATAAAATCGACGAAATCAAACGCCAGTTCAGCCGCGAAGCGACCAAAATTCAGGTTCAGCTGGCTCAATGCGAAGAACGCTGCGAGGGCTTGAAAAACGCGGTCGCTCAGGACGATAAGGCGATCGAAGAGCGCGTTCAGGACATCAATCAGAACGCCGTCCATCTCAAAGAACAGCAAGCTGCCGAGCTGACTGTTACAATGTCGTTCCTCAAGTTGCAATCGCAGCTGGCGTCGCTGTACTTGAAAAAAGAGGAACTGCAGGCGAAGCTCAATCAGGCGCGAAAAGGACGCGAGAAAATCGCCGGTCAGCGTCGGGAACTCAGCCAAAAGCGTACGAACGTCAACAAAGATTTACAGAAAATCGAAAAGCAGCTCCACGCGTCTGAACTGGAAAAGGCGGACTGGGAACATCAGCGATCCGACATGGCGCAGCGTCTCAAAGACGACTACGATATCGACATCGCCCTGCTTTCTGCGGAAAACCGGGGCGAGAACGGCGCCGTTATGGAGGTCTCGCCGGAAACGCAGACGGAAATCAAACAGCTGCGTAACAAAATCAACTCGCTGGGCGCTATCAATATGGAAGCTCTCAACGAGCTGGAAAGCCTGCAGAACAAGTACGACGTCAACTTAAACAAGTACGAGGACTGCTGCAAGGCAAAGCAAATGCTCGAAAGCCAGATTCGCGCCAACAAAGACCGCATTCAGAAACGGTTTATGGAAACCGTCGAAGCGGTGCGAACGCATTTCAGCGGGCTGTTCAGCGACCTGTTCGGCGGCGGTCGAGCGGAAATCATCATCGATGAAAACGAAGACGTCTCCGAAGCGGGAATCGAGATCATCGCTCAGCCGCCGGGAAAAGAACTGACTCACATCTCCCTGCTTTCCGGCGGCGAAAAGACGCTGACGTGCGTCGCGCTGCTGCTGGCTATGTTCGAGACGAACCCCAGCCCGTTTTGCATTCTCGACGAAGTCGACGCCGCCTTGGACGAAGCCAACACCGACCGATTCGGTCAGGTTCTCAAACGCTTTGAGAACATCACGCAGTTTATCGCC
>JAFZAL010000073.1 GCA_017557195.1 Thermoguttaceae bacterium
CTTGAAAATACGGGGTTTTTACAAAAAGAAAGCCCTAGTTGTAATTATTTACAACAGGGCTTAATACCTCCTGCAGGGCTCGAACCTGTGACCCGTTGATTAAGAGTCAACTGCTCTACCAACTGAGCTAAGGAGGCATTTAAAAGCTTTGGCAAAACGGAAGATTTGCCATCGCTTTCAAATTATGGCGTTATTATAACCATTCCCTAAAATTTTACAAGGGGGGAGCGCTTGTATTTTTTACAATTAACAACGAACTTATAATCTTCTGCCCAGTAAAGGACTTATGAACAGTACCGAACCGGGGGTTATAACTCCCCAATTCTGCGCCAGAAGCAGGAAAATCCGTCCCGTATTTCCACGCGATTGCACAAAAACGCTCCCGATGACCGCGGTAATTCCTTTGCCAATTCTTTCCATTTCCAATTCTTAACAAAAAAGCGAGAGCTCCGCAAAAGGATTCTCTCGCTTCTTGATAATAGTCGTCAATGATTGAATTAACTATTTATTCTTTTTACGAACAAAGAACAAGCCGGCAACGCCGAGAATCAGCAGCGCCCATGTCGACGGTTCCGGGACGGAGCCGGAGCTGGGAGCCGCATAAGCAACGGTCAGCAATCCTGTGGTTGAGTCGTATCCCAACAGATCAAACATACCCAACTGGAAAGTAAGTCTGTCCAGATCAAGAGGGTTTCCATCTCCGTCGAGAATTCCGGAAGGAAGCAGAATGGACGCCTGATCGCCATCTTCAAAGCTATTCTCAAAACTGGAATCTAAAGCGATTTTGATAATAGAGCCGTCTGCAAACGTCGTTACTCCAGATACCGTCAGTTCGTCAGTCTGAATATCGCCCGAGCTGTCTTTTCCGACTTCCAACAACAACGTAGCGCCAGATTCCAGCGTAAAGTTTCCTGTTAGATCCAACGAACCAACAGAATTACCGGGCGAGAAAACCGCACCGTTTTTAATTACGAGATCGCCGGCACACAGACCTTTAAAGTCCAGTTCGCCCTCTTTAACAGTGAAAATACCCGATTGGAACAGACCTTCTGCTGCTAAAATTTTCAGTTTGCCATCGCCCGTCTTGAGAACGCTGCCACCGGAAACTTTTACGTCGTTTGAGAACGTCAGCTGTTTTTCGTCAAAGGGAACGTTGTATTCCAAAGTTGCGCCTTCAGCGATTTCAATGGAGCTGTTCGCCTTGACTGCGTCGCCCGTCAGAGTAAGCGTACCCGCTTTAACGGACGTCGCGCCGGAATACGTATTGTCGCCGGAAAGCGTGAGCGTACCAGCGTCGATTTTTTCCAATGCTCCAGAGCCGGAAACGACGCCGGACAGAGTCAGGTTTTTATCCGCGCCGATTTTGAATGATCCATCCTCGTCCAGAATTACCTGCTTGTCATACGTAGCTGTATTCTGCTCGCCATTTTTGATAAACCAGGCGCCTCTCTTATCCGTACCGTCAATAGTCCAATTCTCGGCAGACATATCAGCCGTGTTGACGTTATAATACCATATCGATTCAGGGAAGGCGTGCGTCCAAATCTGATCTGCCGTCAGGGCGGAAGAATAAAACGCGATATCGTCAACCATGCCAGAGAACAGTTCGCCAGTTCCATTGGAACCAATCGTTCGCGATATTGGCAAATCAATGCCGGGATTGGCAACAGGATCATTTATGCCGACAAGTTCTCCGTTGATATAAAAGAACATGTTTTTATCGTCTCTGACGTAAGTAACGTGAATCCATTCGTCAACAAATTGTGAAAGATCGTAGCTAAATTTCGTCCCGTCCGGATTTTTGAATCTGGCGTCGTACGCGCTCCATTTTGTAAACCCGGGTACGCCATCGTCCATAATCCAGCGCAGCGAGCCGTTTGAACCGGATGTCAAAGCCTGACGACCTGTAATTTTACTGGGATTGATATAAAATTCCGCCGTCCAATTGCCTGAGATGTTGTCCGTCCCGGTAAGGTCAATTCTGGTGTCAACGCCGTTAAAAAGCGCAATGGGTTCCGTATCCCGAATCGCCGAGTCGATGTTTAGGGTTGTTACGTCAACTGGATTGGAACCGTAATCTTTAAGGACGTTGGTAGACGGGTCGTCAAACTTGTACCAGTGGGTTGGCTGATCGTTGGAAATGACGTACTGTTGAGCTGTAGAATACTCCATCGCTTTTGCTACAGCGGCGTCTGAAAACGGCGCGGTCAGACGAAGATTTGTAACGCAGGCGTCGTTATTGTTTTTACCATAAGGACCAATAGACTGAATTCCGCCTGCGGCGTCAATAGTTGCTATCGAACAGGTATGGTTATACTGATAAGTATATCCGGCAGTTTCCCAACCGTCGTCCGTTCGGGTCGCCTGACCGAATTCCGTCTTAAACCTGTATACGCCAGCGTCCGCGTCTCGACTAATAGTCAATTTCATCATTGTGAAATCGGTTGCGTTTCCAATCTTTGGGGTAAAACCAATATTCTGGTTATTGCAAGTCCCAAAAGATCCTTCGATTCGAAACGCGCCGTTGTTATAGCCCGGATGGTAAATGAACAGCATTTGATTATTGTTAATCGAAATGCCGTGATGAAAATTCCCTGCGCCAGTACCGTTCCATGAACAAGCGTAAAAACATTCGTATACGAGGTCGCCCGCAGTCAGATCGAAATTTGTCGCCGTCGACACAAAGTTGGATGCATCCATCTGCAGCGTTCCATAGCAGCCGCTTGCGTTAGCCAACTTCATAAAATTCTCGCCGTAATTAAAACGAAAGTTGCTGCCGCCGGATTCATAATAACGCAAATTGGGATAGTACGGAGCCAAATTAGTTCCATAAACAGAGCTCCCGTCGTCCACACGATACTGACCGCTCATTTTCTTGGCGGTAAAATCGTTAGAATACGTAACGATTTCAGCGTACGTCGTAACGGCAAACGACAAACCAATCAAAAACAGCAAACTTGCAATTGTACGTTTCATTTATTTATATTCCAATCGATAATTTGGGCGTATTTCAGCCGCGAACGATATTTATACAATTTACCTTATTATCCATTATAACATAAAATCAAAATTTTCAAGACGCTTTTTTAAAAATTTTTTTATTGTTTTTAGAAAAAATTCGGGGAGGGAGCGTATCGGAATGCGAGAGCGCAGCTCTCGCTTTCGTAAAACGACGAGAACAACGAAAAACGTTTCGACGTCGAAAACGCTAGAACCTTTTAAAAGAAAAACGCGAGCTGTCGCTCGCTAAAAAAAGCGAGAGTTCCGCTTACGCTTCACTCTCGCACTCCGATAGATTTAAATTTTACTTTCTCTTCCGCCAGTACAGCAAGCCGGCGGCGCCGAGAATCATCAGAGCCCACGTCGACGGTTCAGGAACGGCGTTGCGGTCAATGTCCATTCTGACGATATTGCCATCGCCTGCGAGATATAGACTAAAGTAATACGGAAGCGTTTGTCCGTTCAGAATTCGATCAATAATACCTTCTTCGAATTCTTCACCGCTTGTCGCAGTAAGAAGATCGTACGATGATCCCCACGGAATATCGTCAGTCAACGTAAATGAAATCATACCGTTATCCAAGTCAAATGAATTGGCAGACATGGTGTCGAAGCCGGATTCGTCCATTTCAATCAACAGCGTTCCACCGACAAGCGTGAATTTTCCATCAACATCAACGTGACCAACAGAATTGCCGGGCGAGAAAACCGCGCCTTCATTGATTACGAGATCGCCGGTGTACTGACCTTTAAAGTCCAGTTCGCCCGCTTCAACCGTGAAAAGATCCGATTGGAACTGATCGCCCGTTGCTAAAATTTTCAGTTTGCCTTCGCCCGTCTTGATAACGTTTTCGCCGGAAACGGTTGCGTCTGAGAACGTCAGCTGTTTTTCGCCCTCAGGAACGTAGTATTCCAACGTCGCGCCCTTGGCGATTTCAATGGAACTGTTCGCCTTGATGCCGTCGCCGGTCAGAATAAGCTTTCCTTCTGAAACCGTCGTATTGCCGGTATAGTCATTGTTACCGGAAAGCGTGAGAGCGCCAGCGCCGATTTTTTCCAATGCGCCAGAACCGGAAACGACGCCGGAAAGAGTCAGGTTCTTACTCGTGTCGATTTCGAATGATCCATCTCCGTTCAGAATTACCTGCTTGTCATACGTTTCAGTATTCGACTCGCCATTTCTGATAAACCAGGCGCCCCTCTTATCCGTACCGTCAATTGTCCAACTATCGGCAGACATATCAGTCGTGTTGACGTTATAATACCATATCGATTCAGGGAAAGCGTGCTTCCAAATCTGTTCTGCCGTCATGGCGGAAGAATAAAGCGCGATATCGTCAATGATGCCGGCAAACGCCTCGCCGTCGCCATTGGAACCAATCGTTCGCGATATGGGCATATCAATAGCAGGTTGGTTTGAAGCATTTTTGCCGACCAGTTCGCCGTTAATATAAAGGAACAAATCGTTGCCCTGTCTGACGTAAGCAACGTGAGTCCATTTGTCAACAATTTGTGAAAGATCATAACTGAATGCGCTGGTTCCATCAGGACCTTTGAATTCAGCGTCGTACGCGCCCCATTTTGTAAACCCGGGTTTACCGCTGTTCATAATCCAGCGCAATGAACCGTTATTGCCGGATACCAAAGCCTGACGACCGGAAATGTTGTGAGGATTGATATAAAATTCAGCCGTCCAGTCGCCTGTAATGTTGTCCGTCCCGGTAAGGTCAACCTTGGAATTGTTTCCGCTGAAATCCGCTACCTGATGCAGTTCTGAAATCGCCGACATGTCAACGTTTCTGGAAACCCCAGCTCCTTCAACGGGACTGGAACCGTAATCTGCAATAACATTGGTGGACCGGTCGTCAAATTTGTACCAGTGAACGGGCTGAGCTGCAGAAATGACGGTTTCCATAGCAGTAGCATGATCCTGGGCTTTTGCAAACTCAGCGTCTGAAAACGGCGCTACCAGAGTAAGATTGCGAAGAACGGCGTTATTTTCTTTGTAATTATAAGGTCCAATAGATTTAATTCCGCCAACATCGTCGAAGGTTGCAAGCGGGCAGGTGTAAATATGGGAATACGTATATTCTCCTGAAGACGCCAAGCCGAACTGCGTTGTAAAAACGTAGTTGCCGGCAGCTTCGTCACGATGAATGGTCAATTTCATCATCGTGGAATCGGTAGAGTTCCCAATCGGCGGAACAAAACCAATACTCTGATTGCTGATCTTACCTTCAACTCGAAAAGCGCCCATCATCGTGCCGCTTTGGTATCCAGGATGATAAATGAACAACATTTGATTATCGTTAATCGAAATGCCCTGGTGAAAGCTGCCAGTCTTAACGCCATTATAGTCGCAGGCATACCAGCATTCGTAAACCAGATCGCCGGCTGTCAAGTCGTAAGCGGTTGCCGTCGACAAGAATCTGGAAGCGTCCATCTGAGTCGTACTTGACCCCGTACCGCTAGCCTGCTTAATAAATCCTGTTCCCAAGTCAAAACGAAGATTGTCGTTGCCGCCAGTTTTATAATAGCGCAAATTGGAATACCAAGGCCGCAAATCTGTGGTCTGAGACCATTTCGCCTGAGATCCAGGAGCTACCTTTCCAACGCTGAAGTCGTTAAAATACGTAACAACGTCTGCGTACGTTGTAACAGCAAACGACAAACCAATCAAAAACAGCAAACTTGCAATTGTACGTTTCATTTATTTATGTTCCAATCGAATATTTGGGTATATTTCAACCGCGAACGATATTTATATAATCCACCTTATTTTCTATTATATCATAAATTTAGAATTTTCAAGACGCTTTTTTAAAATTTTTTTCTATATTTTCCAATGTTTAGAATGGGAGGCGGTTGAGCTTCATGCATTTTCTAATATTTATCAGTCTATTATGTGTTTTTTCTAACGCTCCCATCTTTTTACAATTCTTTCTCCCCCTGCCCGTTGAAATTATTTTATATATCGCTATAATATAATAAAAAGTGGTAAGTTGTAAGTGGTAAGTTGTAAGGACGCACGCGCTCCCCCCGCTAATCACTAACCACTTACCACTTACTACTAATTACTAACCACTTAACTACATTCCCAACATGCTAGATCGAAAATTCATTCTGGAAAACGCCGAAGCAGTCGCTCAAAACTGCGTCAATCGTAAAGTCAACGTCGATATTCCCCGCTTTGTCGAGCTGGAAACGCAGCGCAAAGCCATGCAGCAGGAAATTGAAACCCTCAACGCGCAGGCGAACGCCACGTCCAAGTCGATTGGAAAAGCCAAAGACGCCGCTGAACGCGACGCGCTGAAAGAACAGGGTCGACAGCTTCGCGAAAGCGTTGCCGCCAAGACCGTTGAACTGGACGCTTTGACGGCGGAACTGGACGCGATTCACCGAGCCATTCCCAACATGTCTCATCCAGACGCCCCGATTGGAGAAGACGACAAGTCCAATCTGGAAGTCGGACGCGGCGCGACGCCGGTTCCCACGTTTGATTTCCC
>JAFZAL010000074.1 GCA_017557195.1 Thermoguttaceae bacterium
AGACTCCCGGCTGGGTTCCCGCTGAAGTCTACCAGCGTTCCAACGACTACCGAACGCTCGGCGTTCAGGTCGATAAAATCGAGCTCAAAGCGCAGTAAACGAATCAATACAATGTGCTCGTCACAAAACATCTTTCAAGGGGACAACGTCCCCTTTTTTATTTGTAACTATATACATTTATTGATGTTACAGAAACAGATATTTGAATATTCAGTTCAAATCGCTGGTTTTTCAATGAGCAAAAAACGTAGAAACAAACCCTGTCGGAAACAATTCGAGCTCATTTTTATAAACGAGAAAAATGCGGGAACCCGCAAGTATATTAAAATTATTCTTGAATTTAATATTATCCCGAGAATTGCCAGTTTATCCAGCTTGCAAATCAGTAATATTTTATCGATTATTCAAAGTCCCGTAATTTCAAGGGCTTTACAAGAATTTCCTGAAAAATCACAAAATATGGGTCTAACCTCTCTTGCAAGTCGAATATTTAGCGTTATACTAGGGCATGTTTGACACGGATGTCAAATCAAAGGAGTCAAAACAATTGATTTTGTTTTGAGCAAAAATAACAGCAAATTGGGGGGTGCGCTGGTATTCAGGCGAAAGAAAATCGCCTTTTGCAACGCTGATTCATTTTCCTTTTTGAGGAATGAACGTTACTCTCTGATTCGTCCAATCAAACTCCTTGTTAGTAATTCAAAATACTTTTTTATAACGGATTGTCTAATCCATACGAATTTTAGAATCATGTCCCAAATAGAAAGTTCCCTGAAAAAACTTCGCAAACGCGATGGTCGTATAGTAGATTTCGATGACTCCAGAATTATTTCCGCCGCTGACCGCGCTCTTCGCAGCTCCGGAACCGCCAACGAAAAAGTTGCAAAGCGCATTGCGCGAGACGTTATCGAAGAACTTGTCGACAAAGGCTACGACCAGCCGGATCAGATTCCGGATCAGGAACTCGTTCAGGACTTGATCGAACAATCGTTTGTCAAACGCGGTATGACCGCCGCCGCCAAAGCGTTCATTATTTATCGTGAACAGCATCAGAAGATGCGCGAAGCCAAACACCTGATGATGGACGTTCAGGATTTGGTTGGCTCTTATCTGATTCAGGACGACTGGCGCGTCAACGAGAACTCGAACGCAGGCTATTCTTACGCCAGCTTGCTCAACCACGTCTCCGGCGCCGTCATCGCTAATTATACACTGGAAAACATCTACCCGAAAGAAATTGCAGAAGCGCACAAAAACGGCGATTTCCATCTTCACGACCTCTCCTGCGGCATCGTCGGCTACTGCGCCGGCTGGAGCTTGAGAGAGCTTCTCGAACGCGGGTTCCAGGGAAAAGGCGGACGCGCCTCTGCCGCTCCTGCCAAACATTTTGACACCGCGCTGGGACAGATTGTCAACTTCCTCTGCACGCTCCAAACGGAATGGGCGGGCGCTCAGGCGTTCAGTTCTTTTGACACGCTCCTGGCTCCGTTCGTTCGACACGACAATCTCAACTATAAGGAAATCAAACAGAACATTCAGCAGTTTGTTTTCGGACTCAACATCGCCAGCCGTTGGGGTCAGACGCCGTTTACCAACCTGACCTTTGACTGGGTCGTTCCGGAAGACCTGCAGCAGCACCCGGTTATTATCGGCGGCAAACCGTCTGAGACGGAAGTCTACGGAGACTTCCAGCCCGAAATGGAACTCATCAACAAGGCGTTCCTGGAAGTCATGTCTGAGGGCGACCGCGACGGGCGAATCTTTACCTTCCCGATTCCGACGTACAACATTACCAAGGACTTCAACTGGGATTCCGAAAACGCCAAACTGCTCTTCTCTGTTACAGGCAAATACGGTCTGCCGTACTTCCAGAACTTCATCAATTCAGACCTTCACCCCGGCGACGTCCGCTCGATGTGCTGCCGCTTGCAAATGGACATGCGCGAACTCCGCAACAAGACGGGCGGGCTTTTCGGCGCGGGCGAACAGACCGGTTCGATTGGCGTTGTTACAATCAACATGCCGCGACTGGGCTACCTCAGCAAAGACGAAAACGAATTCATGGCGCGTTTGGATTACCTGATGGACCTGGCAAAAGAATCGCTGGAAATCAAACGCAAGGTCGTCGCCAAACACCTCAAGGGCGAACTCCTTCCGTACACTCAGGTTTATCTGCCCAGCCTCGACCATCACTTCAGCACAATCGGTCTGGTCGGCATGAACGAAGCGTGCCTCAACTTCCTCGGCTGCTCCATCTGCGACCCCGAAGGCATGGAATTCGCTCTGCGCGTCTTGCATCACATGAAGGATAAGATTTCCGACATGCAGGAAGAAACCGGTCACATTTACAACTTGGAAGCCACCCCGGCTGAGGGCACTTCGTTCCGTCTGGCAAAGATCGACCGCAAAAATTACCCGGATATCATTTGCGCCGGCGATTCGAACCCGTACTACACCAACTCGACTCAGCTGCCGGTTGGCTACACGTCAGACCTGTTTGAAGCCCTTGACCTTCAAGCCCCGCTTCAGAAGGAATACACCGGCGGAACCGTATTCCACGCCTTTATCGGCGAACGAATCGACGATCCCGACCTGGTTGCGTCTCTTGTCAAACGAATCGCGACGAATTATCGCATTCCCTATTTCACTTTAACCCCTTCGTTTAGCATTTGTCCTGTCCACGGATACATTCCCGGCGAGCACAAGTGCTGTCCGTTGGCGAAAGATTAGTCTA
>JAFZAL010000011.1 GCA_017557195.1 Thermoguttaceae bacterium
ATCGTCGGAAGCTGCTGGAAGAATCGGCGCGACCACGCCCGACCGCTCGTCCCGCCGACGATAAACATCGCCAACGCTGCTGGTAGCCCGACAAACCAGAGGTTCATCATCAGCACGTGCAGCGTAAACCCAACGATCTTAAAAAACTGAATAAACCACAAAGGAGCGGGCAGCCCGCCGGCGCTGTCGGCAAGCGTCGCGCCCAAAAGGGGAAACGATTCCGGAAATATAAGATTCATAAACGTCTCCTGATTTCGAAAAAGCGATTGAATGATATCTACAACTTATTCCATTTTACCAAATTCTAAATGAAATGTACAGGGCAGGGGAGAAAAAATGATGAGTTTTTAAAAAGAAAAAGCGGGAGTTTCTTCCCGCTTTTCGTTATTCCTTTGTTTGCTCGTTACTATTTGCGCGTTCGTTTACGAACATACAGCAGACCCGCGGCGCCGATCGCCAGCAGCGCCCAGGTTGACGGTTCCGGAACGGCGTTGGGGTCAATCTTACCTGAAAGAACCCATTTACCGTCTGCATTGGGAGCATAGCTTAAATCGGTAAAGTAATAGGAATCAACGTAATTCACCCAGCTCTCATTGCTGTTGGTAGCGTCAATAAGAACTGCAAATTCCATATTCGGCGAAATGCCGTTTACAAAGTCCAAAACGATAGACGAGCCTTCGCCCAGATTCAGGCTTCCTGTTACATACAACTGATCGCTGTCGGCGATGGTTGGTCCTTCAACTTCCATTAAAAGAGTTGCGCCCGGATTCAGATTAAAATTACCGGTTTCGTAAGTCGTTCCAATCGAGTTGCCCGGCGAGAATACAGCGCTGTCGTTAACCTCGATATTGCCGATAAAATATCCTTTGAAGTCCAGTTCGCCAGCGTTGACGACAAACGATCCCAGTTTTGTCGGATTGTTGTTATCCGAGCTGTCAATCTTCAAAACGCCGTTTCCGTCTTTAACAATCTTCGCGTTTTGAGCGCTGTTAACCAACGCGCCCGACCATTTAATCGTTTGACCGTTTTCCGGTTCAAATGTAACGGTGGAATTGTCAGCTACAGTCGCAGTAATGTCCGTCGCAGTCCAGCTGGCGCCGTTGGTTGTTAAGACGCCGCCGGAAAGATTGACCGTATGCGCTCCCTCTGCTGTAATGCCGCTGGCGCCCGGAATAATTGTACCGCCAGAAATCTGGATAGCGCCGTTGGCGTTAATTGTGATTCCGCCGGCGTTGAGCGTTCCGCCTGACACGTCAAGCGTTCCCGCGTCTTTTATCGTTGTAACGGTTACCGTTCCGCCTTCCATTTTGAACGTTGAACCCGCCAGGGTTGTAATGTTTCCAGCAGTTATAACCGCATCAGCGCCGGATATTTTATAAGCGGAAGCGTTTTGACCCAAAAGAAGTTGTTTTTTATAAATTGCTTGTCCTCCGGTCTGTAAAACGTTGCAGACGCCTGTGTTGGGCGTGCCAGTTTCGTTCATACAGCCAATAGCGAACCAGTTTGAATCAACCTGAAAGGTTCCGCCCTTGATTTCCAGCAAGGAACCGGCTGCATGGGTTCCCCAGCCTATACCGGAATTCCCGCCGCGGGCAATAACGGTCGCATTTTTATCGATTACAGTGTGGGTTTTTGCCGACATCGCCATCCAAAATTCGTTTGTGCTGAAATAGCTGTTGCCGGTGAAGGTCATTTCCAGATTGTATTCTTTGTCTTGAATCAGCGCTGCAGTATTAACGTCGTTGTTGTGGCCGCACCACGTATTGTTACTGGCGTAAAAATATGAATTACCCGTCATGGTTAACGACGCGTAAGCCGCTCCTGAGTGTGATTTATCTTTATTGCCGGCGAACACTACAAAGTCCCTTGTTTCAATCCGTGAATTTCCAGACATTGTTACATTTGCTACAACGTTGTCGCCAGAGGCAAGGTTGTACGCTAAATAGAAATAATTGTTTGTTATTTTCAAAGAGGCGTTGTCCGACATGACCAAGTCGGCGTTTCCCTTATAGCCAAGAAAGATTTGTTTCCCCGTTTGAAGAGAACCGTCGCCGGTAATGTTGAGATAACCTTTTGTTTCTGCGGCTTTAGCAACGTAGACGACGTCTGTTGTAACAGACCCGCCATTGACTTCAAAATATCCGATGGTGGAAGCCTTCTCTGCAATATCAGTTGAACCGCTAATTGTCGTTTTACCTGCGTTGTTAATGTACTTGGCTGTGTACGCCGCCGGATCAGTACCGGAAATGTTATCGTCGCCAACGATTATTCGTTTAATGGCGACTTCGCCGCCGTTATTGGTCATTGTACAGTTGAGCTTCATTGCCAAACCGTTTCCGGTGAAGTTGACTTTGCCGTCGTTAACAACGATATCCTGATAGCTTTTAAACCATTTGTCGGTAATTTTAACCTCGCCGCCGTTGACTTCCAGATAGCTGGCATTGTCCTGGAAAACACGGTCGCCGCCGGTGAAATCAACCGTGCCGTCGTTAACAATCATGCTGCCGTAAAAATTGGTTCCCTTGACGGACGAAGTTCCGCCGTTAAAGGTAAGCGCTGTGTTGGCAGGCATGTCGCCGTTGAACGTATTGGTTCCGCCCATAACAAATGTCTTGCCGGTAATGCCGCTGATTGTGTTTGTCCCGCTGAGAACGTATCCGGTTGGATTGTTGACGGCGCCACTCCATTTGGTTGAGTCGGTCATTGAACCGCTTGCACCTGGAATCCAGGTTTTAACGCCTGTCGGGGCTTCAGTTCCGTAACTGGCGATAACAGCTTGAGAACTGCCCAACGTGAAATATGAAGTTTGCCAGCCCTCCGGACCCTTTGTTATTCCAGCGACATCGCTGGCTGTCGCTTCGTCGACAAACAGACCGACAAGCAGCTGATCGCCCATCGTATATGAAACTTTGTTAGACCCTTTCACGTTAATCGTTCCGCCGGTTGCGGTGAATGTTCCTCCTGTCGAGGTAATCAAACCGTATGGTGTAAGATTAATCTCTCCGCCTGTGAGACTTACAGCGCCGGTATTGTTCAACTTCAAAATGTTTACAGCGCCGCCTTTAACATTGAGGGTCGTTCCCGATTCGATATTGATTGTTTCAGCATTGAGAGTCCCCGTTCCACTGACGCTGGTAACAGACGTTCCGGTATTGGTCAGCGTAAGAGCGTTTACCTCGCCGCCGTTGACGTTGAATAGGGATTCGCCCTGGATATTAATTGTGTCAGCGTTGAACGTTGCCGAACCGTTGACACTGGTTGCTGATTTCGCTCCAGACGTTGCTGTAAAGGTTTTTGTTGTAAAGACGCTGTTTCCGTTAAGAGTAATTTCAGCAGCGTAGGATTTTCCGGTAATAAGGCTAATCGTGGAACCCTTTCCAACTTGAACGTCGTTTGCAATGGCAATCGACGCGTTATCGTTGAGCGTTAACGAACCGTACGCAGCGCCGGCGGCGTTACTCCCAAAGAAATACATGCTTTGGCTTGCCGTAATGCTGGAGGAACCGCCCATCGTAACAACGGAGACAACATTGTCGTTAGCCGTGTGATTGAACGCTATGTTAAGATTTTCAACACTGATCTGGGAAGTACCCGACATGGTCAGATTGGTATTGCCGTGCTGGCTCAGACGCAGGTCTTTCGCCTGAAGATAGCCGTCGCCGGAAATGGTAATGTCCCCGGTTACGCCTTTCAGGTCTGCTGCATACAGCTGACTTGCGGTGGAGATGAACTTTCCGCCTGAAATTGTAACGGTCGCGTCTGAGTGATAGGAGAAATAGGACGTTCTGGCAGTGGTAACCGTTCCGCCGGTCTGGGTGTAAATAGCCCCGCCATCGGCGCCAGCGTTGACGTCGCCAATCTTCCATGTTCTTTTGCTGTCAGGATTAGTGAAACTGATTTCGGCATTGCCATTAACATACATAGCGCCGTTTCTATCCAACGCGAATTCGTTGGTTACAGTCATATTAGCGGCGCCATTCAGGGTTATACTTGCTGTATTGTCAAGCTTAAAGGTGTTGGTTAGCGATAAAACGGAATTGCCATTTGCGGTTATAGATCCTTGATTAT
This sequence comes from Thermoguttaceae bacterium, assembly GCA_017557195.1. Classification (GTDB taxonomy): domain Bacteria; phylum Planctomycetota; class Planctomycetia; order Pirellulales; family Thermoguttaceae; genus RUG11551. The sequence continues at coordinate 4,069 of JAFZAL010000011.1, forward strand.
TTACAGTTGTCGCGCCTTTGAAAGTTATAGTGGAATTTTCATTTGCAGTTAAAGCCCCGTTATTGTTTACAGTTGCCGTTCCATTGAAAGTTAGAGCAGATTTATCATTTGCGGTTAACGACCCGTTACTGTTTACAGTTGCCGCTCCACCAAAAGTTATTTTGGAGTCGCCATTTGCAGTTATAGATCCACTATTGTCTACAGTTGCCGCTCCGGTTGTAGTTAATGTGGATTTGTTATATAGATTGAATTGAGGCGTCAATTTACTGACATTCAATGTATTCGCCGAAAAGGTGGAATTATCATACATGTTTACCGTTGTGTCTGTACCCCAAATATTCATGTTGGAACCGTTGGAGTTAAGGGAGCCGTGCCCGGTCAGTTCCAAAACGGAGCCGTATGACGCGTACGGCGATTTACTGCCCCAGCCCAAACCGGAGTTGCCGCTTCGAGCGGTTACAACGGCATTATCCGAGATGAGAATATACGTCTTAGCGGTCATTCCCGCCCACCATTCTCCAGACGAAAACGTACTGTTGCCGCCATAATACTGGTACAGATTATATTCACCTTCGCCAAGATTATTATATGTCCTGCTTTCGTCGTTTGTTCCGCCCCAGAAGTTGCCTTTAACGTAAACGTTAGCGTTATCCGTCAATCGAAACGTAACGGTTCCGTTCTGATTGCTGGCAATATTAGCCACCGGAACGAACGTTTTATTTAACGTTACACTTGAATTCTTGCCAAAAGTCAGATCGATATTCTGTCCATTGGCGCCGGGTTTGAAATCGTTCGTAACGGTAATCGATTTGCCGGTAATGAACCCGGGATTGTCTGCCGAAGTCGGCGCGCCGTCGGTCCAGTAGTCCGCAGTCATCAGGTCAGTAACGGAAGCCGGGGCGGTATCGCTCCAGTAGGTGTCCGCCTGAGCAATGGACGCTGCGTTAACAAATATCGCAGTCAAAATCAGAATAGATCGGAACGAGTAATTAGTCATATTATTCCTTGCTTATAGTAAAACTGGATAACGGTATAAAAAACAACCTAAGCCCCGGAACGTCCGGGCGCTAAATGAGTAATTATTTTTATACATTATCTATTATACACGAGATTTGACAAATATGAAGTTTTTAAAGAAATTTTTTTGATAAAAATTAAAAATGTGATAAGATAGGTAATGTAGAGAAAAATAGATGAAAGGCGGTAGGCGAGCCGGGGTGCGTACGACCCTGTGGAAATCTCACGCGAAGTTCGCAAAGTTCGCGAAGTTTTAAAAACTCTGCGTTCTTTGCGTCCTTTGCGGCTTAAATTCTGGAATAATTAGTCGTTCAAAAAGAACGGGCTGATGGGCAAGTATCCCAGATCGAATAGTTGCTCGTACGTGTACGGCTGTTCAACGTGCCAGGACTGGTTCTTGTTGACGAGTTCCGTCTTGCCCTTCTCGACGCCGTACTGGTCGATAATATAAACTGTCTGGTTTTCCGCGTCGACGCGCATGACCATCATGGCGTGTCCGTCCGGGCGTTTAACCAGTCCGTCGCCGGGCAAAAGCTGAGCGTAACAGGCGAACATGGCGTCTTTCCCGTTGTCATTGACGACGGTTTTGGAATCGTCGTACTTCGTCATTTTGTACTCCCCGACTTTCAGATATGCCTGACGGGTCTTGCCGTCAACGCGCGACGAAATATAAATCCTGCCGGGTTCCAGATTATAGGTTTTCAAAACCGGCATGTCCGGGCAGACGGATCGCCAGGAGAACGAGCAGGCACACGCGCAGGCGTTGGCTTTGTACTGATAATACTCCGTCGGACCGGTGTAGACAAGTTTCCCGTCCTGTTCCTGCAGGTACGATTTGAAATCCTCCAGATTCGACCATTGCCATTCTATAGAGTACGGGATTCCCTTGTACGTCTCTCCCTTTTTATAGAGAACGCGATTTTTATCCGCCCACCATTCCAGGTCTTCGGACGGCGTCCATTCCAGTTCCGCCATGGAACGCATATAGTCCAAAACGCGGTTACGCAGAGCCATGTTCTCCTCAGACGGCGTTTGACCGGTGCGAACGACGCTCTGTTCCGGCTGACCGAAAAGGATGTTGTCCGCCAGATGGTTGAGACATCCCAGCACGATTCCGTGCAGTTCCGGCTTCGTTTCCGGGTGCGGGCTGAGGATGATAACCGTTCCCTTGCCGTAGGTCGTGATAACAATCGCAGGGGAATTGATTTGATTTCCCGGAACGGCGCCCCAGTAGGCGGTTTCCGATCGGAAATAGCTCAAAACCTGAACCGGCGGCAGGAGCGGGTTGACATTGACGTTGAAAATCGGCCCGTTGTGGTACCGGCAGAGCTGGGTTCCCTTGTACTGCTCGCCGAAAATTTTGACGCCGAGGTCAGTCGATTCGATTTTCAGGTCTGCCCCGCCGCGCTCCCAGTTTCGGGTTTTCAGCTGAGCGTTGTCCATGAACCGCTGTTCAATCGGGAAATACGCGCCGGCGCAGAAGCCGATGTAACACTTTCCGGACTTGATAAAATCCTTGAGCTTCTTGACGCCCTCCGGTTTCAACGACGCCGCTTCTTCGCCCGCCATTCCGCCGGGCATAAGGAAGATGTCGAAGTTGTCTAAAATGCCGTCGCGAACCTGCTTGCCGTCAATTTTGGTCATTTCGAATCGCGGGGCCGATTCGAAAACGAGCGGGAAGTTCTTTCTGCCGCTCGGTCCGACGCCGTCGCCGTCGTACATGGCAACGCGAATCTTGACGCCCTGGTCGGCGGCGGGAGCAGCCGTTTCCTCTCCGTAAGTGACTGCTGCGCTAAAGATAAACGCCACAAAAGCAAACAACGATAAAACAAAGGAATTCTTTTTCATGGTTGAATAGTCAGTAAATATTAAAACGGTTCTGTGGATATATAACCACAAAAACAAAAAGGGGGGATACGTTTGCTTTGCTCACCCCAACGGGTTTACACCCTTGGCGCCAACGTTACATTGCGTCAAACTGCAGGACGCGAATTTCTCTGGGCGCCAGTTTGAACGTAATCGAGTCGCCCTGTTTGTACGTCTTGTTCAGACCGCTTTGGGAGCCGACGACCGCTTTGACGGAGTACGTCTTGCCGTCGTTGAAAATCATGCCAATAGAGCGGTCGAGGGTAACGGCGATCTTTTTCTCTTCGCTGCGGTTGGGGTTGTGAACCGACAGGTATCCTTTCTTGCCGTCCCAGCCGGAATAGCCGTAGGGAGCGCCTGAAGCCGGTCGAGAGCCGAACATTCTCGCCCGGACAAAGCAGGGATGAATCTCGTCCGCCCATTTCAAGCCCTCTGCCAAGACGTTCCAGTCGGATTCGTTCAGCACGCTCGGGCGGAGGTACATTTCGACGAATCCCGTTCCGCGAGTCAGGTGCATGAACAGGTATTCCCGAAACGTCTCTTCCGGCTCGCCGCTGGTATTCTTTTTCGGTTCGTGATTGAACAGCGCGTTGAGCGGGAACTGAACTTTGTCGGTAAAGACGATTTCGTGATAGATGTTGTCCCGATAGGTCAGTTCGCCCGTCCGGTCGGACCCGCTTGCTGCGTCGCCGGCGTTGATCATCCAAACGGTATCGACGTATCCCAGCCACCATGGGCTAAGCCACGCGCCGTTGGAAATGACAATATAGACGTCCGGATTGACCTGGCGCATGTGGGAGAAAATCTGCATCAGCCGTTCCGTTCCCGCGACCATGTAATACTCTTTCAGTTCGTTGTACTTCGAGTCGTTCAGACGGCTGTCGTTACAGGAGAACCCTTCCATTTCCAGCTGGGGCATGGCGGGACAGCCGCGCCCGGCAAGCTCGAATTCCCGGAGGTTGAGATGTCCGAAAAGCCCGTCGAGCTTGAAGTAGCAGACGCCTTGCCGGGTCAGCTCGACCATGCGCTTTTCTAAATCCGCCGTGTATTTCGGGCCGCACAGCGACATGTAATTGGACAGGGCTTCGTATCCGGCTTCGCGATAAAGATGAACCATGCCGCCGCAGTTGAACACGCAGCCGGGGCTGAGCCACAGTCCCAAATGCGAGTTGACGTCTTTCATGTCTTGAAGCGACGAGGCGAAATCCGGGTCAAACTTTCCGTTGACCGGCCAGGCTTGCTGAAAGATTTTGGGGCTGTTGTCCTGCCAGCCGTCGTCGATAACGTACGCGGACAGCGGCTTGACGCCCCGTTTGACGCACAGTTCATCGTTGATTGTGTTGACGCTCGTTTTGAACGAGTTCCGGTTGACGCCTCTGCCCAGGTCGAACCAGCAGTTGTACTGCGTCTGAAGCCGGAACGCGTGAGCGCGAATCGTATCGATGTACTGCTGAAAACAGTCTGCGACGAATTTCGGGTCGTCGGCAGCGCCGCAGACAGACCAGTGCGACAGATACGTCTGACCGCCTGCGAGTTCCTTTCCCCACAAATACCCGCACTGCAAGACGCTGTTTTCGACCGTGTTATGCGCCGCCGGGAACTCGACGCCCCAGAACGTCCCGGTTTGCGTCGTGTACAGCGGCTGACCCAGATTCGGACGCCAATTGCTCGGTCCATTAGCCGTCATGGCGTTGCACGTGTAAATCTGCAAAGCGTCCGTCGCGGGAACGGAATCAACTTCGATGTACTCCAGCGTAATCGGCTTTTCCGACTGGATTTCCAGTCGCTTGCGGAGAAAGAAGTCCGCCTCTTTGAGTTCGTATCGAACTGTAACAGTCAAGCCCTTGTCCTTGTTTACCAGCGTGAACGCCGCGCCCGATCCCGCCGCGCCGTCCAGCTTGTACTGATCCGCTTTCGTACAGAGAAAATCGGACGTCGAGAGAACTTCGTCGCCCTCGACAAACTGAGTCCCTTTCGAGATGCGAAGCCTGAACTCTGCCGCGTTTTCCGGACTCCACGCCGTCTTTGCTCGGAGATTCTCGATTTGCGTCGTTCGCAAAACGCCGTCGGAAACCGTTAGCGTCCGGCTTAAATACGCGTTGGTCAGCGTAACCGACTGACTCTCCGCCGCCTGACTGAAATTCAAAGTAAAAAGCGCTGTTATCGTAGCTGTAAGGAAGGCAAATCGTTTCATGAGCGTAGATTGGGATTAGGGAATTTAGAAATTGATAATTGTTATATCAGGATTATTATAACAGTAATCTTGATTATATGCAAGAGCGAAAAAGGATGGCTTCGCAATACGATTGGATTGTCTATCGTTCATGAAAAAAGTAAAGCGGGAGTTTCCTCCCGCTTTTAAGCGTAACTACGCTGATTTGTTATAACATTACATCAGATCCAGGTATCGCTTGACGCGGTCGACGAGAACTTCGTCTTTGCTCTTTTCGATGACCATCTTCATTGCCGGCTCGAACTTGTCTTTATGCGGCTGACGCAGGAAGTTGTGGTGCGCCAGGTCGGCGATGGCTCTGTAAACCGTTTCCGCCAGTTGAGGATCGTTGGCGTAACGGAGGACAAAGTCAAGGCTCTTCACGTCGCGAACGGAGCCGACGCGGGAAATAACCAGATTCTTTTCGTCAACGCGGGTGGAAGCGTCAAACGCCTTTTGCAGTCTGGACAGTTTGTCGTCAACGGAGAACTTAACGCCAATCTGATCGTCCGGGAGGGAAACGACGCGGATAAAGGCGCGCAGCGCTTGAATCTGCTGACCGTTGTTGTAAGCGGAATTCTGAGAAATCGCATACAGGTCGTCGGCGACTTCCGCGTTGGGCCAGTTGCAAATCGCCTTGATCGCGGCTTCTGTAACGGCTTTGTCGCTGGACTTGAGCGCTTTTTCCAGCGCGGCTTTCGCGTCGGCGCCGCCAATGCGTCCGAGGCAGCCCAGCAGCGTCGCGCCGGGATACTGTTCCATTTTCGCGACAACCGCGGAGGCGTTGCCCGGCGTCATGGACGCGATAATCTTTTCCGCTTCTTCCTTGTCGCGACCGTTGGGGAAGAGAGCCAGGACGTCGATGAAGTCGTTGATCTTGTCAAGTCCAACGAGCTTTTTGGCGTTCTGAAGCAATTCCAGACGGTTGGGGCAGTCCTTCGCCTTGGCTTTGCTGAACAGCGCCGTGGAGATGTCAACGGAGCGTGACGCCAGCATGCCGGAGATGAATCCGAAATCGCCCTGTTCGCAGTTTGCCAACGCGGCAATAAGAGCTTCGTCAAAGCCGTCCGACTCGATTCTGGACGCGACAATCTGAGCGGCGCCGCGATCGCCAAAGGAGAGAATGAGCGGAATCTGATCTTTCGTGCCGAGCTTTTCCAGAGCAAACAGAGCAGCGCGTTTGACGGGGTCCGTTCCGTTTTTAATCTCGTCGCAAACCAGCGGCAAATAGGCTTTGTCGCCGCGAACGGTCAGGTTGGCAAGGGTTTGAACTTTGAGCTGTTCGGAAAAGTCTTTGTATCCCTTGAGGAATTCGTCGACGTCCGCCTTGGACGCATACGGAATCGCCAACGGCATTTTCGTTTCGGTCGGGACGTTGTACGTTTCCGCGAAACTGGTCAGAGCGCTTTTGATAATCAGCTGAACTTTCGGGGCAGCGTCTTTTTCAGCAGCCTTGAGAGCGTCGATCGCTTTGGGCGTGCCGATTTTAATCAGCGCGTGAGCGGCTTCGTCGACAACCAGAGCGACGTTTTTATTCAGACACGCGGCGATAGCGGGAACTTCGTCGTCGCCGGCAGTCCACTGCAGACAGCGGAGAAGCCACGCCTTGGTTTGAGCTGGCAGGTCTTTGCCGACAGCGTCTGTCATGAGTTTGTTCAAATGCGCTTTGAGTTCCGGCTTGTCATAAGACTGGAAAACCAGATTCTGGAAGTTTTGCTGAACGGTTTGCTGCTGATTGACCAGATCGCGGTTTTTCATGTCGTCGCAGGTCATCAACGGGAGCAGAGCGTCAAATTGTTCTTGCGTCAGGAGCGGGTCAACAGGAAGCGGAGCCTTCGGATCGAAATCGGCGAAAGCCGGGCTGACAGCCAGAAATGCAATCGCTGCCAAAAGGGTGTAAATGTATTTTCTCATGGTATTGTATTGAATGTAAAATTGTGAATGTTACAATGGAAATGGGAAAAGCTGTTGAAACTTCTCAACGCAATTAAATTTCAATCGTGTACGGAGCGCGCTGAACGCGGCTGACCATCTTCGTTGCCATTTCGTCTCCGACGAAGACCATCTTTTCGGCGTCGTAGGTCAAATCGCGGCCGACTTTATAGGCGATGTTGGCAATCTGGCACAACGCGGCTGTCTGAGCGCCGTAGAAGAAATCCTGGAACGGACGAAGCCGGTTGCGGACGCAGTAGGCGAAATCTTCCGTAATGTTGTTGGCGCCGTTGTGATAGCGTCTGCAATTGACGGCATGCAGCGGCTTGATGACGTTTCGAGATTTGTTGTGACGGTATTCGCCTTCGGTTCCGATAATTGTAACGTCGTGCTGACCGTTTCGGTTGTGGAACACTTTAACGCCGTTGGGCAAAACCATCATAACGCCATCCGTCGGGTTGGCTTCTGTATGGGGCTGATAGACCTTTTCGGGAACGAGGTGGTCCATTCCGCAGACGTACAGAGCGCCGCCGAATTTATGAGCGCCCCAGTCGGCAAGGAATCCGTTGCCGTATTCGGAGAAGTTTCGCCAGCCGCCGCCGTAGGAGCCGGACATGCGTTCCGCGTTGAACTGCGCCCACGGAGCCTGACCGAGCCAGCGGTCCCAGTCCAAACCGGCGGGAATCGGTTCTTCCGGAAGGTAACATTCGCGTCCGGGGTTGCCTAATCCGCAGTGAATCTCTTTGACTTCGCCAATCGCGCCGGACAGAATAACGGGCGCCATGTAGCCGTAGTCTTCCATAACGCGCTGAGACCCGGACGAGCAGACGCGGTTGTACATACGTGCCGCCTTGACAATCTGACGGCCTTCCGCCAACGTCAGCGTCAGAGGTTTTTCAGAAAAAACGTCTTTACCCGCTTTGCACGCTTCGACGGCAATCTTGGTGTGCCAGTGGTCTGGCGTGGCGATAGAAATCGCGTCGTATACCGGGTCGGCAAGAATGTCTTCGTACATCTTGTACGTCTTGCAGTCAGAATTGTGATATCTGTTGTCAACTCGGACTTTGCCGCTTTCCGCGTGAGCGTCGTAGCAGTCGCAGACAGCCGTCAAACGGAAATTGTTATTGCCGCAGAAACTGCCAATGTGATCGTTGGCGCGGTTTCCGATGCCGATTAGCGCCAGGTTGATTTGTTCGTTTGGCGCTACGCCGCCGTCCTTGCCCAGAACGCTTCCGGGAACGACCATAGGCGCAACCGCCGCTGTTGCTGCAACAGCAAGAAATCCGCGTCGATTAAGTTTTCGATTGGTCATAATTGGTTTCCTGTATATTTCTAATAGAATAAACGGAGGGGCGACGGCAACAACCATCCTGCCGTCTGATTACTTCTATTTCACCCGATTCGAAAGAAAATTGCAATAGGGATTATCTTTGATTGAATAAAAAAAGACAAAAAATTTGATATAATCTGTCTTTCCCAATTAAGCGTTTCATTTTTTAATTAAATTTTCTCTATAGAGTATTGATTTAAAGGAAAGACTCTTGTAAAATCAGGGAGTAGGGACGCTTAAAACTATTCCCTACTCCCCACTCCCTACTCCCTGCATCCCATGTTTGCTAGATTTTTCATCGACCGCCCGATTTTCGCGTGCGTTATATCCGTAGTTATTGTAATTTTAGGCGCGCTGGCGTACACCCAGCTGCCCTTGGCTTTGTATCCGAACGTGTCGCCGCCGAGCGTGTTCGTTCGAGCGTCGTATCCCGGCGCGGACCCGCAGACGATTGCCAACACAGTCGCGATTCCTCTGGAAGAGCAAATCAACGGCGTGGAAGACATGCTCTATATGACGACGTCGTGCCAGAACGGGGCGGTGTCGATTAACGTTACATTCAAAGTCGGGACGGACTTGAACATGGCGCAGGTTCTCGTTCAGAACCTGGTGGGAATTGCAACGCCGAAACTCCCGGAAGCGACGCGGTCTTTGGGCGTTACAACGAAAAAGCAAAGCCCGACGACGATTCTGTACGTCAACCTGTATTCGCTCAAAAAGGGAACCGTTCGCGAGGGCGGCAAGCTGGTCAAAGACGTTGACGAGGATGGGAACGTCTACTATCACGAAAAGACGTTTGAGAACCCCGAGGACAACGAGCCGTACTACGACATGCTCTATTTGAGCAACTATCACCGGTTGCACATTCGAGACGTCATCGCCCGACTTTACGGCGTCGGGGACTCCAACATCAACGGGGAAAAAGAGTACAGCATGCGCATCTGGCTTGACCCGGACAAGATGATGACGCGCGGCGTGTCGGCGTCGGAGGTTTCCGCGGCGATCAGCAAGCAGAACGTTCAGGTCTCTGCCGGGATGCTGGGTCAGCCGCCCATGACGGAATCGACTCCGTTTCAGTATATTCTTTTGGCGAAAGGGCGACTGGTCAACAAGCGCGAATTCGGGAAGATTGTCATTCGCACCAACGCAGACGGCGGGAAAGTTCTGCTCAAAGACGTGGCGCGAATTGAACTGGACTCCAAAAGCCGCGACGTCGTCGACTATATCGAAGGCGACCTGGCGTTTCGCGACGACGAGCATAAAGACGAGAACGGCGAATACCGTCGGGAAATCTACCGCAATACGGAAGTCTGCACGCTGTCCATTTCTCAGCTTCCCGGCGCCAACGCGCTGAAAACGGCGGAAGGGATTCGCGCCAAAATGCGGGAGCTGGAGAAGTTCTTCCCGCCCGGTCTGAAGTATACGATTGTTTACGACATGACGCCGTTTATTTCGGAGTCGATTCAGGAAGTCAAACATACGCTATTGGAGGCGATCGTCCTTGTCGCGCTGGTTGTGATTCTGTTTTTGCAGTCGTGGCGCGCGGCGATTATTCCTCTCCTGGCGGTGCCCGTTTCGCTCATTGGTTCGTTTATCGCGATGACGGTTTTGGGCTTTTCGCTCAACACGCTGTCCCTGTTCGGTCTGGTTTTGGCGATTGGAATTGTCGTCGACGACGCTATTGTCGTTGTCGAAAACGTGGAACGTCACATGGAGTCCGGACTGTCCCCCAAAGAGGCAGCGCGGGTCGCCATGGACGAGGTCTCCGGGGCGCTGGTCGGGATTGCGCTGGTTTTAAGCTGCGTCTTTGTCCCGTGCGCGTTCCTGTCCGGCGTAACAGGGCAGTTCTTCAAACAGTTTGCCTTGACGATTGCCGTTTCGACGGTTTTGTCGGCGTTCAACTCGCTGACGCTTTCCCCCGCGCTGTCGGCGCTTCTGCTCAAGCCGAAAGGAACGACTCGCGACCCGCTGACGTGGCTGATTGACATATTCTTCGGCTGGTTTTTCAAGCTGTTCAACTGGACGTTCAAGCTGACGTCGTCCGCCTACGTGGGGCTGGTTCGCCTGCTGCTTAAAGTGAGCTTTGTCATGATTCTGGTTTACGCCGGACTGCTCTATTTGACGTACGGAATGTTCTCTTCGACCCCGACGGGGTTTGTGCCGTCACAGGACAGAGGGTACTTGATGACGCTCGTTCAGCTGCCGGACTCCGCGTCGCTGGACCGAACGGAGGACGCGTGTCTGAAGTTCCAGAAAATCTGTTTCGGCGACCCCAACGACAAGAGCGTCAAGCCGGTCAAGGGGATTCGGGCGGTGTCCGTAATTTGCGGCGTCGCGATGGGGTCAGGAACCGTTTCCAACATGGCGACGATTCTGGTCATTCTGGAACCGTTTGACGTCCGAAAAAAGATGGGGCTGTCCGACCTCGACATTAGAAAGGAACTCGTTCGGCGCGCGGAAATCGAGATACCCGAAGCGCTGGTGCGCGTCAACCGTCCCGCTCCCGTCGACGGCATGGGCGCAGGCGCAGCGTCCGGGTTCAAACTCCAACTGCAAGATCAGGGCAACGTCGGCATTACCGCCTTGCAACAGGTTGCCGACAACCTCATTGAACTGGGTAACGCCAACCCGAAACTCCAAAACCTGCAAACGCAGTTCAGAGCGAACTCGCCGCAGAAGTTTATCAATATTGACCGTCAAAAGGCGATGGATATGGGCGTCAGCCTCGACGAGATATTCAACGCGTTACAGATTTTTCTCGGGTCGAAGTACGTCAACGACTTTACGTATCTGGACAGAAACTTCCAGGTCAAGGCGCAGGCGGACGCAATGTTCCGCGCTCAGGACGTCAACCTGAACCGGATTCATGTGAAAAACGCCGACGGCGAGATGGTTCCGCTCGGCTCAATTTGCTCCATTGAAGACTGCACCGGACCGCTGACCCTGCCGCGTTACAACATGTTCCCCGCCGCCGCAATTAACGGCGAACCCGCGCCGGGCGTCAGTTCCGGCGAGGCGATGGCGGAAATGGAGCGCCTCTGTGAAGAGAACCTGCCGCAGGGCGTCGGGTTTGAATGGTCGGAACTGTCGCTGTTGGAAAAGCAGGCGGGGAACACCGCGATTTACGTCTTCGCGTTTGCCGTCCTGTTCGTCTTCCTCGTTTTGGCGGCGCTGTACGAGTCCCTCGTTTTACCCCTGGCGATTATTCTTGTAGTTCCGATGTGCCTGCTGTGCTCGCTCTACGGCGTCAACCTGGAAGGGTTGGACATGAACATCTTTACCCAGATCGGGTTCCTCGTTCTGGTTGGCTTGGCGTGCAAAAACGCCATTTTGATTGTCGAGTTTGCGAAGGACTTGCAGCTCAAAGGCATGACGCGAACCGAGGCGACGCTTGAAGCGTGCCGACTGCGTCTGCGCCCGATTATCATGACCTCGCTGGCGTTTATTTTGGGCGTCGTCCCGCTGCTGTATTCCGCCGGCGCAGGCTACGAAATGCGATTTACTCTCGGCGTCGCCGTCTTTTCCGGCATGCTGGGCGTTACAATATTCGGCATTTTCCTCACCCCGGTGTTTTATTCCGTAATTATGATGTTGTTCGGCTGGGGGTTTAAGAGAGAGGAACAGAGTGGTTAGTATTTAGTGGTAAGTGGTTAGGACGCAAAGCGCTATTCTTACTTACCACTTACCACTAACCACTTACAACTATCCTAAAATCCTGTACAATTACCATGCATACTTCCAGATTACTTCGTTTCGTATTATTCGTGCTGCCGCTCTCCGCGCTGGCGCTGTCCGGCTGTATTCAGAAGAAAGACGCTCAAGTCGACGCCCGCAAGCCGGCGGAAGCGCTGCCGGTCAAGATTATTCATCCGACGCAGCGACAGGTTGTCGACTACGAGGAGTTCGTCGGGCGAATGTTCCCCTACGATCAGGTTGACGTCCGCGCTCGCGTTTCCGGGACGCTGATTCAATGCACGTTCAAAAAAGACGCGTCGATGAAAACCGACCCTCAAACCGGCAAGGCGTTTACCAGAGAAATTGAAGAAACGGCTCGGCTGGAGCAGGGCGGCGAAGCGGCAGAATTCAATCTAAAAGAGGGTTCCGAAGTCAAAGAGGGGCAGCTGCTGTTTGTTATCGACCCTGACGTGTACGAGGCGGCGCTGCTCAACGCTCAAGGACAGCTGGAAGTCCTCGAGGCGCGGCGGGAGCGTCTGAAAAACGACCTCGAACGGGCGGAAAGTCTGCTGCCGCAAAAGGCGATTTCCAAACAGGACTACGACCTGGCGCGGTTTAATCTGAAAGAGTGTGACGCTCAAATAGCCGTTGCCAAGGCGACGATTAAAACCGCTCAAATCAACTTGAATTACACGCGAATTTACGCGCCGATCGACGGGTACGTCGGGGCGGCTCAGGAATCGGTCGGGAACCTGGTTCAGGGAAACGCCGGCGCGAATTCCACGACGCTGGTTAAAATCGTCAAGGTTGACCCGATTTACATCTATCTCAATATCGACGAAAGCTCGGTAGAAAAGCTCAAAAAGATTGCCGTCGCCCGGCGGGAGAGCAATCCGGACGCCGACCTGGACAACGCGGTCGAGTTTCGTCTTTCCGACGAAACCGGGTTCCCGCACAAAGCAAAAGTCGACTACCACGCCCCGATTCTGGATCGCTCGACCGGCGCCCGGCTGGTTCGCGCGGTCTGCGAAAATCCCAAACTGCTCAGCGGCGAACGGCAGTTTCAGCCCGGCATGACCGTTCACGTCCGCGTGGGCGTAACAGACCCCTACGACGCCTTGCTCGTTCCGGAAGAATGCCTCGGAACAAACCAGTCTGAACGGTTCGTTTACGTGGTCGGAGAAGACGGAATGCCGAAGATGCAAATCGTCCAGCTCGGCCCCCTTCAAAGCGACAACATGCGCGTTATTCGCAAAGGACTCAGCAAAGACGACAACGTCATTGCGGACAATCTCATGCGTGTGCGTCTCGACAGACAGGTGAAAAGTAGGGAATAGGGAGTAGGGAATAGGGAGTAGGGAATAGGGAGTAGGGAGTAGGGAGTAGGGAGTAGGGAGTAGGGAGTAGGCAGTAGGCAATAGTACGCAAAGCGCCTCACCTACTAGGCGCTAAGCACTAAGCACTAAGCACTTAAAAATGGAGACATATCATGAAACGAATTCTCTCACTTATCGTTCTGGCGTTAATATGCTGTAACGTCGCAACGGCTGACGAACCTAAACTCAGCTGGATATTCAACGGTGGCGACGATGTTTCTCTGATGTCTGTTGGGCAGGGGAACGTCTTGCGGGAAGCGAAGCTGACGCGGTTTGTTCCCATCGGGACGGATTGCACGATAACGCTGCCGGTGAGTTCGAAAAACTCGTTTGACGCTCAGGCGTTTCCGTTCTTCGCGTTTCGATACAAGTACAAGTCGGCTCATCGTCAGGCGGGGCTGTTCTTCACAACCGATACGCTCACGTCGCTGTCGGATAAAAGCTACAGCCCGATTTCGATCGAGCCGGACAATACGTGGCGAAACTGCGTTGTCGATATGAGAACGTATTCCCATAAACAGTGGGCGGGGAAGATAACCGGCACGCGATTCGACCCGACTAACCCGTCCACGCCCGGCGACGTCTTGCAGCTGTCGCGAATGGGATTCTTCCCGACCAAAGAGGCGGCGGAGGCGTTTCTGAGCGCTGCCGTCGACGCCCCGGACTATACCGAAGATTCCGTCTTTCGCGCGCCGCTGCAGAAGGTTTTCGTACCCGGCGGATGTCTGTCGGACGGGTATAACAAAGCCGAATATATGCTCCCGGAAGCGGGTACGTTTACAATCCCGGAAACCAAATACCCAGAAGAGCTGGTTGTCGTCTTTACTCCCAAAGACGGCGGAAAGCCGGAAGTCGTTCCGGTATGTCAAACTAACAGCCGCGGCTTTACGTGGTTTGTCGCCAGAAAGCCGGGGAAGTATACGATTGAACGTCGGGAATGTAAGTTTACGGACGTTCCAGAAGATGTAGATCCCGATGATCCTTTTAATTTCGACCTCTACGTTACAGATCCGTATGCAATTCGTTTTGTTTTGGCTCGCGGTTTAATGACGCCGTCGAATCCGGACAAGCCGACGGAATTTGATCCAGATGGAGATGTGTCAAAGGAACAATGGGCTCAAATATGTAACACTCAGAAAGAGTATGGCATTGAACTGGACTCCTCGGAGACTCCTGAAAATCGAATGAGCGCCGCTATCTATATTACAAGCGCGATTGAAAGAAACTTTGGAACGTTGTACGAAACTTCGTTTACAAATGAATACATTACTCGGGACAGAATCAAAATCGGGGCGTGGGTCAATTTAACGGACGCGGTCTTTGACAAGGATTTTGTCAAGACGTATGCGAAGGGCGGATTTGACTGGATGATCGCCCATTCCGTTGGCGGGAGCGATGCGAAAACCCGGCGCTTGCTTGACGATTGCGACAAGTACGGGGTAGAACTGATTTTGGGCGACGGCGCGTATGTGAATCCCGCTCAACAGACGGCGGAATACTTTGATCGTCCCTGTTTTGCCGGAACGTATGTAACAGACGAGCCAGGAACGGACGATTACGACCGCCTGGCGGCGATTTGTAACAAATACGTCGAACAGACCGGCAAGGTTCCGTATATAAATCTGCTGCCCATGTACGCCAATGCAGCTCAGCTCAAATACGGAGCCGGCGCGGCGGCAATCGAGTACTACGATTCCGACCCGGACTTGTTCAAAAAGTACTGCGATTCCTTCTGCGAGAAGTTCAACGTCAACTACATCTGTACGGATATTTACCCTCTCAACTGGCGCAACGGAAAGCGTGTAACGTATTCGGAGTATATCGAGTCGATTAACATCATCGCCCGATCCGCCCGAGAGCATAACAAGGAATTCTGGTGCTGTCTGCAAACGTTTGCCTGGACGCCGTCCAAGCGAACGCCGACGGAAGCTGAGTTTCGCTGGCAGGCATACTCGCTGCTTTCGTTTGGCTGCAAGGGACTGCTGTGCTGGACGTACGTCGGATACAAGCCGGAGTTCCCGTCGCTGCTGACAATCGACGGGAAGCGCACCAACGCCTGGTACGACGCCGCGACCGTGTTCAAGGAAATCATACTCATTTCTGACGCCTACGTCCAATACAAAAACCTGGGCGCGTTTACGGTCAACCCAATTCCATTAGATAATCCATATCTGAAGATGTCCAATCCGGTAACGGACTTCAAAGGGCTGAAAGAAATCAAAGGCAACTATTATGTCCCGCTGCTGGTTGGCTGCTTCGAGAAGCAAGACGGTTATGCGTTTACGGTCGTCAATATGACGGATTTGGAATACGTCCAAAGAGCGTATGTTGATTTCAAACTGCCAGACGGATACCGGGCGGTCTCCTGGCAACGAGGCGTCCGAACGGAACTTACCCCGGACAAAAACGGCGAATATCATTTGATCCTCGCGTCCGGCGAAGGCGTCTTTGTGGAAGTGGTGAAGGAGGGAATAGGGAGTAGGGAATAGGGAGTAGGGAGCGCCTAGTGCCTAGTGTCTAGTGCCTAGTGCATAGGGCGCAAAGCGCTCCCCTCACTAAGCACTAAGCACTATGCACTATGCACTAATCCCGACGTTAATAATCACTTCTTCAACGACGAAATCAATCGCTTCTGGAACAACTCCGTCGAGAAGTATTGCGCTCGGGTTTGAGCCAGCGCGGCGAAGTCCAGACGAAGGGCGTCGTCTTTGGAAAAGCCGAGGATGGCGCTTAACGCCTCGGGAACGGTCTGCCAGATAACGCCGGACTGCTGATGCAGAACCGTCTCCGGCGCCGCGCCGGCGCAGAACGTTATCGGGACGGTTCCCAGCGCCATCGCGTAGGCGGAATAAAACGGAAACGCTCCGACCCTGTCGGGGTTATTCGTTCCGAATCCCGTCGCGTCCCAAAACAGAGCGCTGGCGTTGATTGCGGAAATGACGTCTTCAAATTTATCTGACGGGCTGACGGCTTTGAGCGTTGTCTTAATCCCGGTGTTTTTGACCAGCATGTCAAACTGCTTGGAAAGGACAGTCTTCGTTTCTTCCGAATCCGCCAGCAGACAGACGGCGTTACTCTTTTTTTCCGGTTTGACAGCAGAGCAGGGCGTCGCGATTTCCGGCGGTAAGACGGTCGACCAGAGCCGGTATCGTTCGTAAAAGAGCTTCTGCATGAACTTCGACGGTACGAAAATATTGAGGTATTTCGTAAACCGACTGTTCCATTCCAGACGGTTGTACCAGCTCTGCTTTATCTTCGAGAAAAAGCCTGTCGCGCCGGTTACCGCCTGCGGTTTGACGGCTGAGGGGAACGGCGGAATCCACGCTCCGCATTTTGCGTGATTGAACAGCGGAACCGGCGATTCCAGAGAAATAAACAGCTCATAGTCCTGTGACAGCTCCTGACCCAGTTCCGAAACCTGCCGAAGCCGTTTAAACGACGGCGGCGCGAGATTATCTGCCTTGGGGACGTCCACGGAAATAAACGTTCCGAGGTTTTCGAAGTCCGACGGCGCAACGCCTGACCCTCCGAGGATGTCGACTTGCCAGCCTAAAGCAAGAAATCCCTTTAGGACGCTCACAGCGTACTGACGACGCCAGAGTTCAGACGGAAGAGCGGGGGAGTATAGGGCGGTTTTCATTGGAGTTGGGAGTTGGGATAGGCGAGCCGGGGTGCGTTAGCCCCCGGTAAAAATACTACCAATAGATTTGGGATTGTTTCAAATCGTCGCGAATCCTCGAAAATATTATCTAATTGTTTTGGATAGTTCCAATTGATAGTCTAAATTTTAATCAATTTTTTGTTGGGCGCTTTGCGCCCAATCTTCCGGGGGCTTACGCACCCCGGCTCGCCTAAGTGGTATCAAAACGCAGGCGGCGAGGAACTCGGTTGTCAGCCAGACAAGGCGGACGACGACGGACGCGATTGTTGCCATCGCCAGACCGGAACCCGGCATTTTGGCTTCCATCCAGGGGGTCATCAAGCCGATAAAGGCGAGGTCGCGAACCCCTAATCCGCCGGGCGTAAAGAGGACTAAAAATCCGGACGACACAGCAAACGCAGTTACGCCGACCGCTTGCGGGAAATCGGCTGCCAGGTTCAAGTTCTCCACGCCGACGGCTTTGAGCGTCAGCCAGTAGCTAAAAGCGAACCCCGCCCAGCAGCACAGTTCTAAAATCCAGCCCCGCGCCAGCGTCCCGAATGACAGCTTGTCTATATTGAGCAGCTCGGACGCGACTTTGTTCTTCCCGATCTTGCGGACAATCCAGACGAACACCGCCGGTATCGTCGGCGCGCCGGCGCAGACAACCATCGTTATCGACGCCGCCAGGTACGTCCAGTTTTGGGTTTGAATAGAATAATACGTCAAAAAAAGGCAGGCGACAAACGCCCCAACTGCCATCATGGTAAGGGTTTCCAGAAACGCGGCGGCTGCGGCGACGGCGGCGCTGGTTCGGCTCGATTTAATCAATGCGGTACGAATCACGACGACCATAAACTTGCCCGGAACGTACTTGCCGATCTGCCCGCAGACGTGAGCGCAGATGGACTCCCAAAGACCGGGGGTTTCGTCTACTGTCCCCTCGTTAAACCTCTTGAGCAGCAAATGCCAAAACGCGCCGGGAAAGAGCAGGGCGATAAAGTACACGCCCGCCGACGCGCAGAGCGTCAGCCAGTCAATCGTCGGCTTGACTTCCATCTTCTGGTAATCCAGCCACGCCTTGTACAGCACGCGACCGAAAATCGCAATAATCACGACAAATACCAGTATTTTTATCAGCAGAAATATTTGTTTTTTATTCATCGGAAATGGGGGGGCGGGGGAATGAATTTGAATGAATTTACCCATATTTTACCCGGCGCGAACTCTCCTGTCAAGACGGCAGAAGAAAAAAATGGGGAAAAGCCAATTTGTCTATAAAACAAATTAGAGACAGAATAATACGACGTAAATATCAAAATAGATAAAAAAATTTTAAAAAAATGTTCACTAAAATAAGAATTTATGTTATAATATAGTAAAAGTACAAATATATACAACTGTTCCAGATTTTCCTGTTCAGGAGTTTAATATGACCGTTTCACAATTTAGAGTTTTTTCCATCCGACGCGCAATTGTTACATTGAGCGTTTTGTTTGTATGCATTTTCGCCCTGACGTCAAGCGTTCAGGCGGACATGGTTGTCTTCTGGAATTTTGACCAGAGTTATAACGACGGTACAGACTACGTTATTGACTCTGTTACATCAGAACGGCTCAATCTTGTTAACTCGTCGATTGTTGACGGCAAGCTGACCGCCAACGGCGGGTACGCTCAGGGAACCGGAACAAACAACGGTTTGAACGCTACGCTTCCAACCGGGACGTCCAATTATACGCTCTCGGCATTTCTGTCAACTACCAGAAACGGCGCGGTTGGAATGATTTCGTGGGGCGTCCGCGGCTCAACTCGTCAAACCAACTCGTTCCGTACAGAAAAGAATGGAATTGATAATTATTGGTGGGGCGACGACCTTGCTGTTACAGGTTATCCAGAGGTGATTTCAGGATTTGAAAATCACGCTGTTGCAACGGGCGCTGGCAGAACGCAAACCCTTTACCTCAATGGACAGCTAATTGGCTCAAGGGATGCGAAGGGCGATAGAAACGAAGAGAATCGATCTTTTTTTGTTGGAAATACGATTAATAACAACACGGAAACGCTCTACGGTTCTATTGACAACGCGTCTGTTTATAACGAAGCTCTGGAACAGTCAGAAATTATCAATATCGCGGCGCATACCTACAGCGGTTTGACCAATTACTGGAAGTCGGGCGACCGCGTTGACCGCGTCAGCGGCGCTATTAAACCGGACACGGTTACAGGCGCAGGAGTTGTTACAGGCGACACCGGTACAATGGTCTTCAATCGCGAGCTTCAGGCGGGCGAAAGAGCGTACTATCAAGGTCAGCTGGCTTCCGGACACGGCTACGTCATTGACAACATGGCTTCAAGCGAATCGGCTAAAACAACGTGGTTGCGCGCGGCGTCCGGCAATCTTTCCGACGCGGGTCAGACCCCGTTGGGAATCTACGTTGGCGGTACAACGACCGTCTCAACTCTGACGGCAACGCCGGCTCAGCTCAACGCAGTGAATCATACGCTGATTTTGGGCGGCGGCGCGCTGGAACTCAACGCCTCCGGAGACGCTGTTATCGATACCAACCGCGTTGACTTCAACAGCGCGATTCTTAATTTAACTGGATCCGGCAAGGTTACGGTCAATTCGACCAATCAGATGACGTTCAGAAACGTAACGATTGCTGACGGAACTGCATTGGAACTTAAGACCGACAACAACTTGGCTTTCTATGGAGCGATTACCGGATCCGGCGACCTGATTAAAACCGGCTCCGGCGACATGCTGCTTGATTCTGCCGGCAACCTAAGCTACGCCGGTACAGTCCGCGTCAATGGAGGGACGATGACGTTCCACGTTCAAGACGTTTGGGGAAACGCTGATCAAGTGCATAATAATTCATACGTTATTGATAATGCAATTGTTACAAACGATGCGGCAGTATTCAACAATATGCGTGATGCAACGTTCAGAAACGGCGCGAAGATTGTTGCTGCAAATGGAAACCCCGACTGGAAAGCGTTCATGCTTACGGGAACTACAACGATTGATTTCTCGGGCGATGGAAATGCTGCTGAAAATCCGGTTATCTTTGAAGTTGCCAGTACAGCAACCGGAGACGCGAGAACCAACGCGACGATCTGCCCATACAACAACACGTTTAACGTTGCGGATATTACCAAGTCTGCCGACGCTGACCTTATCGTTACCGCGGTTTTGGCAAGCACGCCCAACAATGGAAGCCGCGTTGGAAAATTCACGAAAACCGGCGACGGTACGATGAAACTTACTGCTGCGAACACGTATACCGGCGGAACGACGCTTCAGGCGGGCGAAATTATCGCCGCCAACGATTCCGCGTTGGGAACCGGCGCTGTTACAATCGAAGACGGCGTTTTGACGCTGGGCGAAAACGCCTCGGCGGCTCAGCATCTGGCATTCAACGGCGCGTTGACCATTTCCGGCGGTCAGATTAACTTCGACTTTGTCAATGCTGGCAGCGGTCAGTTTGACAATATTAATACTGGCTCTGGCGCGCTGAATATTTCCGGCGGTACGTTCAACGTCAATTTTGCCGACGGCGCTGAGGAAACCTGGTTCAACAACGCGGGCAACGGCTACGCGCTCATTACAAGCAACGGCGCATCGTTCGCCGGCGACCTGACGGATAGTCTTAGCGGCGTCAGTTCTGATTACGGCTGGAAGCTGAAAAGCTCAACGTCCGGTTTGTATCTGTACGGAAAAATTGTCTCTGATTATTACAAAGTAACTTCCGCGACCACGACGGACGACGTCGTTACCGGCAACGTTGCCAACGAATATTTGGGCGTTCAGTTTGATGAAACAACGTCCCCCTCGGCAACCGAGGCGACTAACACCGGCTGGGTTACGATGAACGATATGGACGGTACGTTCAATATTGGCGAAGGCTACAAGCTTACCCAACAGGGTCTTGTAACGGGAACAAAGGGACTGAGCAAAGAGGGCGCTGGAACTCTGGTTATCGACAGAGAAAACGATTATCAGGGCGGAACCGCCATCGGAGAAGGAACGCTCGTCTTGACGGACAACGGTACTCTTGGAACAGCCACAAAAGTAGGAAACGCCGGGACTTTTGAAATCAATAATAATAACGACAGAACGTTCTCGTTGAATATTTCCGGCGACGGCGATGTCGTTAAAAGTGGGACGGGAACGCTCACGTTAAACGTTCCCAATACGTTTACCGGCGACATGGATATTACTCAGGGAACTGTTGTCATGGCGTACAACGCAGGCGGCGCAGGCGTATCCAAAACCGCAACCGTCTTGGGCGACCCCTCTGTTGAAGGTCGAAAGATTACGGTTCATTCCGGCGCGACGCTGACGACCGAATCTTCTGCCAACGGCATTGACGTTTTCGGCGGCGCAGACGCTTATCCGAAGTTTACGATCGTTGCAGACGGCGGTACGATTGCGACTTCAAGCAATCAGCTCACAACCTACGGCGACATCGAACTGAAAAACGGCGGCGTCTTTGAAGATCGCGGCGGACACATGAACAGCTCCACCTCGGCTAACGGCTGGTATACAATTTTCAATGGCAAAATTTCAGTTACCAGCGGCAATGCTGAAATCCGTTCGACAAGCAATGGAAAGGGCATTTCCATGCTGGGTTATCGCGACGGCGTTGCTACTGGAACCACGTTTGACGTTGCAAAAGATTCAACACTGACAGTATCTGCGATTCTGAAAGACTGTGTAAACTACGGAAAAGCGTGCTCCTTTACCAAAACAGGCGAAGGAACAATGGAACTTACCAACAATACAAATACCTATACCGGCAACATCGTCGTTGACGAAGGCAAGCTGATTGCCAAGACCAAGTGGGCGGGAACAAGCACAACCGTTTTTGGCAAGTATCAAGCCAAGACTGTTACGGTCAACAAGAACGGCGAACTTGTTCTTGCCGCTCAGGACGTTGTTTCCGATTCCAGCCACAGTACTCCGATTCAGTTTATTGTCAACGGCGGAAAGATCAGCAACTCCGGTACGGTTTACAACAATTTGAACAATACGGTGTTTACAGACGGCGCTGAACTTTACGCGTCTGACGGAAACAGTCCATGGAAAGCGTACAAACTTTCAACGACGGTTTCCGTTCTTCGTAACGCAGACGGTTCCGCCGCTCAGCCGGTTAAGTTCACATCCGACCCGAGCAAGCCGAACGCGACGTACTCATTTGGCAAGGGAACGCGAGTTATTGTTGACGACGTTACCAGCGAATCCGCCGACGAAGTTGACACGCTGTCCGACCTCGTTGTTTCCGGCTTGTTTACTATTCCGAACACCGAAAGCGGCTGCTCGTTCTATAAAGAAGGAAAAGGAACGATGGAATTTACCGCCGCTAACACGATCGACGGAACCGTTGGAATTCGCGAAGGCGTTTTGCGTCTGACCGGCGACGGCGCGCTTGGCACAGCGGTTGTTCAAATGGACGCAGGCGCGACTCTGGAATTCTCCGTTGATGAAGAAAAACGTTTTGGCAACACGATTGAAGGCTCTGGAAATCTTCTCAAGACGGGTGCGGGCGTTCTGTATCTTAACGGTACGGAAACGAATCCGATTTCTGCGGCGGAATTTGACGTTGAAGCCGGCGATTTGATGTTCAACGGCGACTATACTGGCAACTTGATTGTATACGACGGCGCGCTGCTTTCGCCGGGCAACTCCGTTGGAACGCTCAACGTTACAGGCGGAGTTACTTTTGACGACGGCTCGACGTTGCTTATCGAACAGGACGAAACTGGAATCGACGTTCTCAACGCAACGACGCTCGACTTTGCAGACGGCGCGATTATCGACATCGCTTCCACGGCGTTCCAGCCAGACTCTGAGTTTGCGATTTTGACGCAGACGAACGATTTTACTGGAACTTACGCCGACGATTCGTTCTGGAATGGACTTCTGTCCCCGGCAAGCGATTATTACTGGAATCTGTCCGTTTCAGGCAACAAGATTTTGGCGTCCGTTGACCCCAACGCCGTTCCGGAACCGTCGACTTGGGCGTTGCTGCTTCTCGGCGCGGCTGGTCTGCTGTACTGGCGAAAAAGAAAGTAATACTCAATTTCGGGGATTGCGGCGCCCATAGGCGCCGCCTTGTCCATCGTGTAACGAAAATCTGCGGGAGGAACCTCCCGCTTTTTTTATTTACTCTATTCGTTCACGAGATAATCACTACGCCGATTTGCCGCATTTGACGCAGTAGTTTTGCTTGGAGCCAAAGCCGCAGTTGTTGCACAGAACGGCGGGAACTCTATTTGAATTGGTAAGCATTTTACCGCATTTTACACAGCGGTCAAAACTGCCGCTACAGTTGCTGCAAAGACGCGCGAGATGTTTTGTACTTCCACACCATTTGCCACATTTGACACAGTAGTCTTTTTTGGCACAGGACGTGCACAAATAGGCGTATTTAGGCATGACGTTTCTCCTTTCCCGTTTACACGGTTATAAGATAAGTTAAACAAATGAAAACAATAATTGTTCTCAACGATAAGATTCACGCTCGTACAATTCGATCGATAGAATCATTTATACCTCGGATTATACAAGTAGAAATAATCCCTGCAAGACGGGTATGACAGATTCTGTCATGCCTGTTATTTTTTTAAAAAACGAGTCAAACGGTTAAATACCGCCGGACTCGTTTTGATGGGTGTGCGCAAATTTTTCTTATGGAAATAGATAAAGATGAGAAGCTGGACTGAGTCCCGAAGGGGATGCCATTTCTATAACCGTCGACTTTAGTCTACGGACGGCGGCCGCCCTTTACTCTCCTTCCCAATCGAGTTATTCACTTTTCTTCCTCTCCCTCACGCCAGGCGTGAGGAAGAGGATGAAAAGTGATATTTGTCGATTCCTTGTTTTGTTACCATCTTCCCCCGGCGGTTGAAACCGCCGGTAATAGAGATGTCGTCCCTATCGGGACTAAAGCGGACTTTCGTCCGCTGTCGCTATCGCGACGTATTATCCACAACGTTTATGGCAGACGCTTCTTTCCTTCAGAAAACTCTATTGAGAGCCGTAAAATGTTCGTGTACCCCGTTTTGAATACGAGAAACGTCTTAACGATTTTTGGGGCGTTAATCTCACGGCGCCCATTTGCCGCATTTGCAACAGTTGTCTTTTCTGTTGCCGAATCCGCAGTCGTTGCACAGAACGGCAGGGATTTTCGTAGATCCGCACCATTTGCCGCATTTGACGCAGTAGTCTTTGCGGTTGCCGAAGCCGCAGTCGTTGCACAGCCGGGCTGGAATCTTTGTAGAACCGCACCATCTGCCGCACTTGCAGCAGTTGTCTTTTTTGTTGCCGAATCCGCAGTTGCTGCATAAATACGCTGAATAATGCATAGTGTATTCGTCTTGAGCGACTACAGTCGTCTGCGAATTGAACCAGCACGCAGCGGCAAAAGCTAAAACCGCCGCCGTTGAAATGATAATAGTCAAAAATCTTTTCATTGGACGTCCTCCATGCCCTCGCGATGGGCTAATTTCATGTCAAAACCCGGAATGCAGACGGCAATATAGTCCGCGCCGTCCGGTTCCGGAGAAGAATATTGTACGTACGTTCCTTTGGGAACCAGGATTCCTTCGTTTGCTCGACAGACGGTAACGGTTCCGTCTTCCGCCGTCAGGTACAGCGCGCCTTTCAAGACGACTGTGTATTCGTCGAACTCCGGCTTTTGCGGGGCTTCTGACCATCCGGCGGCGCTTTGCAGATGCGCGATGCTGATTTCCGATTGCCCGGAACTGATCTTGCCGAAAAACTCTTCCGTTACCATTGTCGGGTCAGGAAACCTGACGGGAGCGAATATCTTTTTAAATGCCATAGCGTATTTGAGTTTGAAGTTTAATTATTAAAATACGTTTACTTCGTCATTTTAACATACGATAAACGGTTTGTCAAGAGTTCGGGGAAATATTTCTTTTTAATCGAGTCAGTCCCTTTCCTCTCGCACCAGCGCTACGCGCTGGCGCGAGGGGAAAGGGTATTTGTCGATGGGGTTTGTGACGCTTTGCCGACCGTAGGCTAAAGCCTACGGTTACAGAGATGTCGTCCCTTCGGGACTTAAGCGGACTAAAGTCCGCTGTCGCTGTCGCGCCCCGTCAATTCCAGCGTTGGAATTGCTTACCCATTTTCTTCTCATCGTATCGCGTCGCCGTTACTCTGAATAAAAAATAAGAGCCGATATTGCTATCGGCTCTTTTCTATGCTTTATCGGATCGGCTATTGACGGGGAAAACCGATCAAAGGGAAAAACGGTCAACTAGCAGGTCGCAGTTGTAGATTCCTTCGACTGCGAAGCGCAGTTGCACGTCTGCGGCTTTGTTACCTGGAACGTTTTACGATCCTTGAACTCTTCTTTTTTGCCTTTATTCCAATTGGAAACCGGTCGAAAATAACCACAAACGCGTGAATAAACTTCCGTTTTTTCTCCACAAACTGACATTAAGCGCTCCTTAAAAAATGAGGGTAAAAAGGGGAAACAAGTTAATAAACAAGTAACAGTAATTTATACATCATAAACTGTAAAACGCGGTCCATGTCGATTGACGAGGCGAAAGACGCCCCTGACGCTCAACTGAGCGCTTTAAGTTTATGACGCATAAAACAATAGACTAATCTTTCGCCAACGGACAGCACTTGTGCTCGCCGGGAATGTATCCGTGGACAGGACAAATGCTAAACGAAGGGGTTAAAGTGAAATAGGGAATGCGATAATTCGTCGCGATTCGTTTGACAAGAGACGCAACCA
>JAFZAL010000075.1 GCA_017557195.1 Thermoguttaceae bacterium
CGGCTTGGACAGGTTTTATCGCTGGCTGGACGACGGCTGCAATGCCGACATGACGTACCTGTCCGCCCGGCGCGAAGCGTACGCTGACGCCAACGCGGTTCTGCCGGGCGTCCGGTCGATGGTCGTCCTGGCAATGCCGCAGGAGACGGAATCGCTTGCACACAGTGCGTTCCCCTGTCTGGAATCCGAAACGGACTCGTCGTCAGGCGCAGTTCGAGGGCGAATCGCGTTCTACGCCGTCAGCGAAGACTACCACAGCAGAATCCGCCGAACGCTCAAGCAGCTTGCTCAAACTCATCGAGAGTTGTTTCCCAACGGCAAATGCCGGGGCGTTGTCGATACCGCTCCCATTTTGGAAAAAGACGCCGCTCTCGCCGCCGGGCTGGGATACATCGGCAAAAACACGCTTCTGCAATGCGGCGACTGGGGCAGCCGGGTCAATCTGGCGGTTTTGCTGTCGACAGAACCCCTTCACCCAACGCCCGGTCAAGGCGGACGATTCGTTTCCTGCGAAGATTGTAACAGGTGCATCGACGCCTGCCCGACAGGGGCGTTGTCCGAATCCGGCTTGGACGCTCGCCGCTGTTTGAGCTACTGGCTGATCGAACATCGCGGACCAATTCCAGATGAAATCGCCAGCCGCGTGGGAAATCGGGTTTTCGGCTGCGATGTCTGCCAGGACGTCTGCCCGCACAATCGACCGGTTAAACCCGTATATATAGACGTCAACGCCGTTCTCCGCATGACAGAAGACGAGTTCCAGACGCGGTTCGGCGCCACGCCGATTTCCCGTTGCGGTCTGGACGGGCTGAAGCGAAACGCGGAAATTGTATTACAAAGAAATCAAAACCATACGCGACAGGAATCCGATAAAAAATGAAGCTATCCGACTTTTTAAAACATCACGGAATCATCTCCAATCCGTTTGCGGAAGAGGACGCTCAGTCCGACATCGTTTTTCAGAACGGCTGTTTGGAAACTCGGCATCCGGCGTGGGACAAGATTTTCGGCGATCCGGCGCTGCCGTCCACGTCGATTGTATTTGGCGAAAAGGGGTCAGGCAAAACCGCTCTGAAGATCCAGATGAACCGTCAAATCGACAAGTACAATCAGGACAATTCCGGCAAGCGGGATTTTGTAATTCAATACGACGACTTCAATCCGTTTCTCGACGCGTTTCAAGAACGCTTTTCCAAATTCTGGCGAAAGCCGGCGAAACTTCTCAAGGCATGGAAATTGTGGGATCACATAGACGCTATTTTAACTCTGGGCGTAACAAAACTGACGGATCAGGCGCTGCAGGTTCGCGATGCCAACGGGAACGTCGCCCCGGAACTTGATCTCAAATCGCTGGACGACAACCAAAAGCGAGATTTCCTGCTCTTGGCGGCTTTGTACGATCAATCGCCGTCAGGCGGTCAGTACAGCCGCTGGACTAAACTCCGCAAAAAGCTGGGCGTTTACAATCTGGCGGCGTGGAAATGGTTCTCCATTGCAATTGCCTGGCTTTTGCTCTTTTGTCTTATTGCCATTGGATTGTGGCATTTGGAATGGATTAAAGGCAGCCATTTACTGAGCGTATACTTCTGGATAGTTCTGTTTATCGGATTTGTTCCGTGGATTTGGCGATTTGTAACGCTTCATTGGGAAGCGCGCAAACTCTGGAAAAACCTTCGCGTTCGCAATTTCGACAAAGCCCCCATGCGGCAGATTCTGCTCGATACGCCGACGTCTCAGCTGACCGGACAGCCGCTGCCGACCCGCGCGCAGTCTGACGACCGTTACGCGCTGCTGGAAAAGTTCTCGAACCTGACCAAGGTTTTGGGATACAAGTCGATTGTCGTCCTTGTCGACCGCGTTGACGAACCGTATATGATTACCGGCTCTGCGCCGCTGATGCGCGATTTCATCTGGCCGCTTCTGGATAACAAACTGCTCAAGTATCCGGACGTCGCCTTCAAACTGCTCCTGCCGGCAGAGCTTTACGACTTCGCCAAAAAAGAAGGCTCCGAGTTCAACGAACGAAGCCGACTCGATAAGCAAAACCTCATTCCGTCTTTGACGTGGACGGGACATTCCCTTTACGATTTGGTCAACGCCCGTCTTGCCGCCTGTACCGACAAAACGATGGTTGACGTTCCCGAAACGCTGGACAAATGGTTTGACGACAACATGACCTTTGACCATCTGACAAGCTCGCTGGAACGAATCCGAACGCCCCGCCGCGTTTTCAAGTTCCTGTACGAGTTGATGTGCGAACACGCTCAGTCGTTTACCGACCAGAATCCGCAATGGAGAATCGCAACCAGCGAATTCGACGGTACGCTGAAACATTTTTTGAAAGAGTGACGAGTTGCGAGTTGCGAGTTGCGAGGCGTCTCAAAACTATGCACTACGCACTATGCACTACGCACTATGCACTTCCCATTCCCTACTCCCTAACCCCTAACCACCCATGACCGAACCCTACGACCTGTCGCTGTTTACTGCTCGGCGAAGCTGCCGAAATTTCAAACCGGAACCGATTCCGGAAGACGTTCTCAACAAGATTCTCAAAGCCGGGACATTTGCCGCCACCGGACGCGGTTTTCAATCGCCGATTATGATTGCTGTAACAAACAAGGAAGTCCGAGACAAACTGTCTAAAATCAACGGCGAGATTCTCGGAACGACCAGCGACCCGTTCTACGGCGCGCCGACTGTCGTTATCGTTCTGGCGGACAAGAGCAAACCAACATATCTGTACGACGGCTCGCTGG
Source organism: Thermoguttaceae bacterium (assembly GCA_017557195.1). Classification (GTDB taxonomy): domain Bacteria; phylum Planctomycetota; class Planctomycetia; order Pirellulales; family Thermoguttaceae; genus RUG11551. The sequence continues at coordinate 2,760 of JAFZAL010000075.1, forward strand.
TAATCGGCAACCTCATGCTGGCGGCGACTGCTTGCGGCGTGGCGTCCTGCTGGATTCATCGCGCCAAAGAGGAATTCGAACGTCCGGAAGGCAAAGCGATTCTTCAACAGCTGGGCATTACCGGCGATTACGAAGGCATCGGGCATTGCGTCCTTGGATACCCCGCCGCGCCTCTGCCTCCGCAAACGCCGAGAAAAGAAAATTACATTTACAGAATTGAGTAATCGTAAAAGAATAGACAACAACGCCCCGCTGACTTCAATCGCCGTAGCCGAACATCTTACCGGGTCGCGGACGAAGTCCGCCGCAGAAACCTCACGCTCTAGTTCGCGAAGTCCGCAAAGTAATGAAAGACGGTAACGGAGTTCGCGAAGCGAACGTAGTTACGCTTTGTTCGAAGGGGGAAATACCGTATTGCGAAGAAAATCTCTTTCGCAGAATTTCTCCACCGTCCCATGGGTTCGCGGGCGTCTTCGCCCGCTGCAGAACCGCGTTAGCGATTCATTCTTAATTCTTTTATCAGTTTCACAAGCCTTCTTTCATTAATCTGACATTCCCAAATTATCATAACATTCCAACCGCTCTTTTTCATTTGTTTATAATACTTTTTGTCTCGATTCTTGTTGTTTTTAAGCTTATTTATCCAATAGTCTGTATTAGATTTGGGCCATACAAAATTCTTGCAGTTGTGCATGTGCCAAAAACAGCCATTAATATAGATAGCAGTTTTATATTTCGGCAATAATATGTCAGGCTTTCCAGGATAACGTTTATCATTTTTTCTGAATCTGAAACCGTTTCGATGAAGAAAGCTTCTGACGATAACCTCTGGCTTGGTGTTTTCACTCCGAATATGAGACATATTCATACTTCGGACTTCTTTACTATGATTATCAGCCATTTTTCTTTTTATCCAAGTATGCGGCTAGATGTTCGGCTATTGCTTTAGCAAGCAGCGGAGGAACAGCATCGCCAACCTGTTGATACTGCGAATCTTTCGTTCCGCAGAAAATAAAAGAATCCGGGAAGGTTTGAAGACGTGCAGCCTCTCGAATACTTACCGCTCTGTTTTGAGTTGGATGAATCCACATTGACTTTCTAACATTTAGAACCGTTCCAGAGGGTTTATCATAGGACAAACGCTGATAAATCGTGTTTTGTGTTCGGCTAACATCAGTATAGGTATTCTCTTTAAGTGAGGGATCAAGGGAATGGAAATTTTCTCCTTGTCTTAGAGCCTCAAATCGAGCTTTTGCAACTGGACGGGTTTGAGTAATGATATGATTAAAAAGCATGTCGCTGTCTCTGAGAATTTCTGTAAGAGCCGTTTTCTTATACCGTTGAGGTAATTTAGAACCATTATCATCAGAAACTTCAAATACGGTCTGAACATTCTCAATATCTTTTATTGCATCTTGCACTGTCCTGTAATTTTTTTCTGTGAAAGTTCCTTTCGGCATCTCAATCTTGCTAGCAATGCGTTTATCAATTCCGATAAATACAAAGCGGTTTCTTTTCTGAGGTGCACCAAATTCAACTGCACTTAACACGCCATTATTAAAGGTATATTTCCCAAGCATTTTGGTAATATACTCAAGGACAGAATATGATTGTATAACGGCTTTAATACCGTTTTCACAATCAAACTTATCTATGAGAAGTTCATTATCATATATTTCTTTAATCCTTGACAAACATCTTTGGATCATAATCGTTTCTTCAATTTTTTTGACAACTTCATTCTCTTTAATTTTGCCATCAAAAAAACCTCGAATAGCCTTTGCTGCGGCATTAAAGCATTTATACGCTCCGCTATTCTCGGTTTTCAGAATCCTTTCAGCAAGGCTAATATACTTCTTCTGATAACGATACAAGGTTTCTCTGCACTTCTTCGAATTATTATGCTGACGATAAATATAATTCAGCAGTTTATAATCCTCATCCGACCAAAGCCTGTCTTTAACGTTATCCCAATTCTGAATATCATAAGCAATCTCATCTGAATAATATTTATCATCCAAAAGAGGAATTTCAGATGGTTTAGTTACAATATGATTCTTTTCGATTTCTTCTGCTTCATCTTTACGCAAATAGAATTTATGCACATCCGATTTCAGCATTTGTACATTTTCCATTACAAAAGCTTTCGGATTTAATTCCAATACGGCTTTAACATACTTTTTTACAAGCATATTATTTTGACTTATTACATGATTCCTCTGCCTGTTAGCCATCGAGAAACCTTGACAGGGCGGACCGCCTATTACAACGTCAATTTGACCCAACTCCTTTTTCAGCTTCTTAAAATCGGCTTTACAAACATCCGAATCAACTTTCGTTTTGTTATGATTATATTTATATGTTTTCTGAGCATTTGGATTAATCTCAAATGCAGCAACAATCTCAAATTTGCCTGTTTGCTTAAAACCAAGACTAAGTCCTCCAGCGCCGGCAAACAAATCAACTACTTTATACATTTTACTAATACTCCTATTCTCCAGCTTTTATATGGAGCCTTTCTCAAAACGTTCTTTAAGAAGCGTCCAGCAGTCCTCTTTCTTGCACCACTGCGTTATATTTACACCTTTAGCATTGTTAGTATTGGGTTCAGAAAAATGTCGCCAAACATTATAGCAAAGCTCTCCTAAAAGCACCGCTACTTCAGGGGATACGTTTTGATGTTGCCATATATAATCCAAATTAACCTTATCACTGTAATACTCAGACAGTAATGCAATGGTATAATAGTTAATCTGTGCCTTATAACCACCAAAATTCTGAGCATCTACTATTTTGTCGCACTGTTGAAAAATAATCACCTGTGCAATGAGATCACAATAAAATTTTTCATCAGGTTTTCCAATTTCGCCTGATTGTATCATTTCAGAATACTTTATGAAATTGGTTTCAAGTCCTTTGCTGACAACATCGGGATGTTTCAACCAACACATAGCGCATTTTGCGGCGATCGTTTTAGAGATGCATTTATTTTTCGGATTCGACTCTTTATATTTTCTTTTTTCTGCGGCTGTAGGCTGACGATTCACTTCGACATTATACTGTCCTCTAGCTCTTTCATAAAACCATTTTTGTGTAGGTTTACCTTTCTCAACAGGTATTAAGACACGTCTTGAAAGTCGTTCAAGCTCAATATGAAAATCATCATTCGCACTAAAATCAGACATTGTAATCTTATTCTGACTGTTTGCGTATCTCGATATATTACTAATGACTGTATCCATTTGCTCATCAGATTTTATTATTGTAAGTTTCATCTGAACATTAACATTGGATAAATCAACTTTATTTTGCAATGCGGTATAAATTGATGCCGTTGTTTGCCCGCCATTAACAATCTGCCACCCAACAAGCTCCTTAATTGTAATGAAATCACCAGAACTTTCGTTTTCATCAATAACCACATTTTCGGCAATCGTAGAGATACCGTTATTATAAGCCATAAACATTGCGGGATCGCTTCGGAGAGTATCTCTTATTCCCTTATTAACCTTGCCGGTTGCCTGCAGAAATGATCTAACATTTTTTTCTATAAGTCTCTGTCCCTCATCACGATATATTTCAGCAAGACATTTCCCTGAGATAAAACCAACATAACAGTCGTATATATCGCTTTCCTGCGGAATTTTAATAAGTTTAAGACGATACTTGTATTTGCTTTTAAAACGTATTATGAGTTTTTCAGCTTCTTTTCTTTGATAGGCTCCCTGAACAAGTCTTTCAATATCCCAAATATCATATTTCACCGAAGTTTTATTTATCATTGTATCTTCGGGCCATTCACAGTTTACAAGTTTGTTGGTCAACAGAACGACATATAAATTTTCTATTTTGTCCTTTATGTCTTTAATAAAATTGTAGAGCGCATATTCATTTGATGATTCTTCCATTTCATCAAAGATACTGCTATTTGAACAACAAAGCTTATAGAACTTGGTTGCCTGTCTACATATCTTGGCAGTTTCTGATTTGTTAAGCTTTTCGATTTTGCCGCTCTTTTCATAACAGCTGACTATGAGTGTAAGACTTTGAAAGTATTCGCTGTAAGCATAAGCGTTAACTTTAAACTTTTCAGACTCCTTCATACAATAGCTCACTTCTGCATCAGCAGTTTTTGTCTCACCAAATTCTGAAAGATATGTAAGAAAAACACTGGTAAATGCACTTTCCGTACCATTTAAATGTTCGCGTTCTTCATTGACTTCATCAATCAATTCTTTGTTAAAACCAACTAATTCATCATTCTTCATTTGGCATCACTCCTTTCAACACTGCTATAATTTCATTCCAATCTATTACGAAAGCTATACAAGCATTTAAATCAAGTGAATATGTAACCTCTGAAATGCCATTATCAAGTTTATCAGGAACAATATTGGGGAATTTCTCCTCGACTTTAAATGCTTGATGTGATCTTAAGTGAAATCCAAGAGTATATCGTTCCTTACATGCGGGAACATATCCATATTGAAACAGCTTCTCCTCAAAAAGAGATTTATGCGGTTCTGATAATGTGTTCTTAATACTCTCAATTATATTTGGCAGTGTTTCACCGTCACTTCGACTTTTTCTCACACTGTTTACATAAAGAAACAAAGAGTTATCAACATCATTTGGATTAAGCTGATGTTCACTGCTAATTCGTATTTTTTCGTTTGATTTTGTTGCAGTTGTCTTAACTTCAATAGCTGAACCGTTAACATAAAAATCGTGAGTTTCCTTATCAGCACCGCTCCAGTAACTAATCGCGCCATCGCCGAAATTAAAAATCAGCTTTTTCAAAACAATAAGTTCCCCATAAAGTCCTTCCTGCAATTGTTCAGGCATAATTACATCTGAATGAATCGCAAAAAACTTCCTCCATTTGCTTAACGTATCCGATAAGCAACGGAGCATTTTCTTTTGTGTACTTAATTTAGCAAGTTGATCGGTTATATCGCCGGCTATTATCTCAAATATTCCGCTGTCATAGTCTTGTGCCTGAGAAATGAAAATATACTCATTTTCTCCATTAGAATTTTGATAATCCGAAATGTGGCTATATTTAAAATCTATTCCATGCCATTTAGGGAAACTGCTTAAGGGTTCTTTTTTGCAATGTTCAGGGAGTAATATTGCAATAATTCTCTGTTTTTCCTTTGCTGCAACAATATAAACAAGACGAATATTATTTTTTAGAAGAATACTTCTATTTAGCACTGTCAAGTTTATATTCTCGGGTTTATTGAAATCTGCAATAATATCCTGATAGATTTTAGTTACATTATTCATAATCATCTCCCATTTCAATTGCTATCGGATTTAAGCGATATGATATTCTGTTGCCCTTTCCTTCATTATCTGGAAATACTGCAATAAACCCAAAAGGCGTTTTATAACTTTGACCATCAATATTTAATCCAGCAATTTCTTCTGTGTCAAGGGGACAAAGAATAAGCAATCCTTTGTTTCGGTTCCTAAGTTGTTTTCTAATTTTATCATCGCTATCGCCATTTTCTTTCATTTGGTCTTTCGCGGCAATCTGTTCTTGTGAAAAATCAAGATATTCTTCATCTTTGGATTTAAGGGATTTAATAGAGCAAACCGAGGAATCACAAGCATATTGTCCTTCGCTTCTTTGTAGCCCCTGACCAATAGAATAATTGCCAACATTCAAAGACGGATTAGTACGCCCTGTATTTTTCAAGCATACCGTCCATGTAGTAAGTCCGCCATGCTGAATCTGATCACGAATATACTCTGCCATGTATAATGAATTAACCTTGCTGGCTTTTTGAGATGTCTTATACTCAGAGAAAAAATCTGCAACAAGGCTGCCATCAACATTATCCCAAATAATATGACCAGTTCCTGACTTTCTGCCTAGTTTTTCCCAATGATCTAAGCTGTTTTTTCCAAGTTTAGAAATAAAGCTCTCAACGGCTTTAAAGTTATGATTATACGTTTCAGCATTTTTATCAATTGATCTTGTTTGACTGACATCATTGCTAAAAGTCAAAGTACACAATTGACCAGTTTTGATTTTATTCCTTGCTGAAATAAGCATATCCGGATGAGAGGCAATTCTTAATCCAAAGTCCATTGGAGTTCGACTGTATTCATTCATGTAATGAATTTGATTTCGCAGATTTTCTGTAGCAAAAGATACTACCATAAACCAGCGGAATAATTCATCGGATACAAAAAGCCGACACAGGTCGGTATATTTAGGTCTAAATCCAAACCATCTGCCCATCTGCATTAAGGTATCATACATCTGGGAAGAACGCATAAAGAAACTTACAGTAAGCCCTTCAAGCGTCAAACCTCGCGACAGTTTGTCTCCTCCAATAGCAATTACATTCAGCTGACGACCGTCATCTTTAAACTCTTTATAACACAAGGCATCGTCGCTTTTGCCGTTAATCTCAAAAACTCTAAACTGATGATTGCCAACAAGACGTTTAATCTCCATTTCGATTTCATTCCAATCAGCACAGTCAACGCCTTCCATGTATGCTGAAAAGTCTTGTTGCATTTTTTTAGTTGTCGGAACGAAGTCTTTATCCCATATATCGTGCATTACATCAATTATTTCAGTATCTCCTCCGTTTATATAGGACTGAACTTCATCGAAATAATCTTCAACCATCCTTTTCAATGCTGCTTGTATGTCATTCAATCTATTGACATGAATAAGCATAGAATTAGGTTCTAATGTCTGTCCTCTGACATTCCTTGCCGCAGTTATAATGATAAAACAGAGAATGGCTTTTTTCAATTCATCAGGAAGAGGCGCAATAATTTGCTTTGTCTTTACATCAATAAAATGATCAAGATCAGTTGTTATACATCTTCTGAGCGGCATTGTCTCGCTATTTTCATCTTCTCCGAAGAATTCCATTGCTCCAATATAACCAGTAGGTTTGGGAAGACAAACAATAAAATCCTTTGGAAACAAATCATCTTCAAGTTCCGCGTCGCTAGCTTGAGGCGGAATAAATACATTCGCATACGGCGTAGCTGTATAGCCAACGTAAGAACGACAAGAAAATAAAGAGAGTATTTTTCTTATCTGCTCATTAATTTTTGAAACTTCTGAATCTTCAGTAATTTCTCCGTTGCGATCTGTTTTATATTTTGTGTTTACGGAAGCCTGATCAGCTTCATCGTCAATTACAAGCAATGAGTATTCACAAGGGAAAAGACTTGTACCGTCTGAACTTTGAACAACAGCGTGATTATTGGATAAATTATCGTAAACATATTGCAATACCCTGCTCTGTTTTTTTACAATAAATATTTTAGGTTGATCATACAATCTGCTTACTCCAGCTCTACTCTTGGTAAAATCACCTTTTTCGTCTCTTGAAGTTAGAGATTCTATCGACTTATCCATTTTAAGGTTAAGTGTTCCGACTCCAATTACAGATGGAACTAATCCTGACTTTTTTGTGAGATATTCTATGCTTGTTTCAAAACCAAGAACTTCTTCGTCAATTCGCATCTGAGTCTGGCTTCTGAGATTGTTATGCATTCCTGCAAGAACAATTATTATTTTATATCCAGCATCAACGGCTTTATTTATAAGCCCTATATAGTTTGCTGTTTTACCGGATTGAACATAACCAAATACAGCGCCGTATGATTTTTCGGGAACTCCAGAGTTTGGGTTTGAAATACAATTCATTATGAAGTCAGTTGGTTCGTTAATGCTTTTCTCAATTGTTTTCTGACTCCACTTTTTTGTTCCTGACAGATAAACTTTATACCGATTCCAATATCCCCCTTTTAAATCGGATGTTTGCCGCAGATTATTCCACCATTCCTTATCTTTGCCCTTTCGTTCATCAGAACTCAACATTGATGCAATATCTCTGGATGAAAAACTAACATTCTCATAAAGATAATTGCGAAGTTCCTCAACATCAGATACAAGACATCCCAAAACAGCTATTGTTTTTTCAATAGCGCTTTTTCTTTCTGTTCCTTTCTCTATTTCCCCAATACAAAGCTCAAATGCAGCTGTAAAAGTTCTAAGATCATTCTGATTCATTGTAAGCCTCTGTAAATATGTTATCAAAATTATCTATCAAAACAATATAGTCAGGCAATTGTTGAAAAAGTTCTTTTATTTCTTCTTTTGCACTGCCATTTTTTACAAGTGTAGATATAAGCTGTTTAGCTAGATACACTAGATTCTCGTAATCGCTTTGTTGTAAACTGACGTTATTATTGAGCGACATATCATTAACTCCCGAAAGAATCATTGGTGAACATTTCTCAACAAGACTCAGATATGCGGTTAATAAGTCCTTTTGCTCATCTGTTAGCGACAATTTTAATTTATTCAAAAGTGTATGTTTCTTATTCAATACAAAAGAATACGATCCTTTTGAATCCTTACGCTGTTCCCAAACATAGGATAATTGAGGAGCATTTATATTTCCGGTTCGTTCTGTATATGAACCTCTTGAATTATAAACTTTAACAGACTGATTTACAGCCTTTTCTGCGGTACGGCGAATAATCGCATCTGCATACGCTGGCGGAACAGCTTTTGACTTTTTAATATCAATCTGCCAGTCAAAATCGCTGTCAGAATTAATGTCTAACTGTATTCTTGCCAAATTAAAAGGCATTTCTTTTTTGAACAAATCGAACCATGTTCCATATACTATCAGTCTTTCATTTCGATAAACATAAAAACCTTGATGTTTCAGCCACCCCTTATATCCGCCGGCTTTCTTAACTTCATCATCATTAGAAAATTTAGTTTTGTGAGGTAAAACATAAGGACGAATAATGACTTTACCCACTATTTCCTCCGGTTCTAATTCCTGACGAGCGTTATTTTTAGGAATAAAGGGATTCCAGGGAGTAAGCCGTTCATTATTAACACGAATAGATACTTTCCCAGATTCCATAAATCTATGGAATACAAGCGATAGATGGTTTTTCACATTTTCTATCATCTTGTAAAATTTTTTCTTTTCCTGCTCTGTATTAGTTGCAATTAACTTATCAATACTAGATATACAGATTACGGTTCCGTTAACATATTCCGATAACTTATTTGATAAATCTGAAATAATCAGAGAAGACTTGTCTTCAATCAGTATTTGCCACTTATCATTTTCTCTGACATAATCTAAATCCCAACAAGCATTATTAATACGAGATTTGAACTTGGAAAGAACTGTTAATTTCTTTCCCAAAGAGAAAGAAGCCGTTTTCATTCCCATACCAAATCTACCTAGGTCGTGTATGCTTCTTGATTCCAGAGGATCGGATGAACCTATAGACATAGATTTTCGTAAGTTAGATTTAGTCATCCCTTCTCCGTTATCTGAGATGATAATACGCTGTTTAACCCAATCTAACTCAATCTTAACTATAGAAGCGTTTGCTGAAAGACTATTATCAACAATATCTGCAATTGCAGTTTCAGGCGTATAACCGACTGAACGAAGCGATGAAAGTAGTATATTGGCGCTAGGTATTGAATCAAAAGGCTCAGTCATTTTCACTCTAATCGTATTTGTTCAATTATTCAAATACTTTATCTGAGTATTATGTTATTTTTGATAGTTCGTTCCATGGCAAGAAAACACGTAAAAACTTGTTTCTCCAAAACTTTATTTTTCATTATAAAGAGGCAAACTTCAATGTCAAGGGGGCTGTTACGAAGATTGAAAAATTCTAAGTTTTTTTCAAAAATATAACTTATTTTGTATAAGTAAATTAAAATATTTGATTGAACTTTCCCCATTTTTAATGGAATTAAAAATAGTTCGAGAATACCCCTTTTAACTCAAAAGCTCACATCTGCAGTATAAATGGCTTTTATCATGAATACCGATTTTCAAACAGCTTGGAATATCTTCTAATATAAATGATTTTTCTTATACCGGCAACGTAGCCCGAGGACGGGCTACATCCGGAGGAGGTTTCCGGGTTCGTCATTTGGGCATGCACACTACTCAGCGTAGATAAGCCCTCTAAAACGTTTTTTCCCATTCCCCTCTTACATCGGAATCGATATACTGGTATAATCTGAGATAATTACAAAATACAATACTCGAATTTTTCAGGAGACGAACCACATGAAACAAGTAACCCGTCGGGATTTTTTCAAAACGTCCGCTGTCGCCGCCGCCATGGCGACGGCGATTCCTGTTGTCAGCGCGCCGAAACCGGTTTGGGCGCAGGCACCCAGCGACCGCCTTCGCATGGGCTGCATCGGCGTCGGCAGCATGGGACGGGGCGACGCTCGCGACTTTAATCGTCTGGTCGATATTGTCGCTCTTTGCGACGTCGACGAAGAGTACGGCATCGCCAGTACGTTAAGAATGAACCTCGGGAAACGCGACGCCAGCGGTCAGGTTATCAAACCGGATACGTACAAGGACTACCGCCGGATTCTCGAACGGGACGACATCGACGTTGTCTGCATTGCAACGCCCGACCATTGGCACGTCAAGATTGCCGTTGAAGCGCTCATGGCGGGCAAACACGTCTTCTGCCAAAAGCCGCTGACGCTGACGCTTGAAGAGAACCAGATTATTCGCCGCGCCTGCGAAAAGTACGGCAAAGCGTTTCAGATCGGCACGTGGCAGCGCTGTCAGCGAGATCAGTTTATCAAGGCGACCCTGCTGGTTCGCAAAGGATATATCGGCGACGTCAAAAAGATTACCTGTGACATTTTCCCGTCTCCCACGTCCGGCGACGTCCCGAAACAGGACGTTCCCGCTTCTCTGGACTGGGAAATGTGGCAAGGTCCCGCGCCGCGTTACGATTTTCGGGCGGACTTGAAAGCCAACCACAACGGCGCTTTCGGAGACACCCGCTGCCATCGTATGTTCCGCTACTGGTACGAGTATTCCGGCGGGACGCTGACCGACTGGGGCGCTCATCATATCGACTGCGCTCTGTGGGCGCTCAACCTGCAAACGCCGGGAACCGGCCCCGTCTCCTTCGACGGAACGAACGCTCATCATCCGGTGGAATTCAAAGACGGCTATCCGACTGTTGACAACCGGTTCAACACCAGCGACAAGTTCGACATTAAGTGCATGTTCGACAACAGAATTGAAATGCACGTCGTGAGCGAATCGCCAGACGGCAACGGGATTTTGTTCGAGGGAACCAAAGGCCGCTTCCACGTCAGCCGCGGCCGCTGCAAGGGCAAGCCGGTCGAAGAGCTTCCGCCAGACGCGTTCACCGAAGACGATTATCGGGAACTGTTCCACGGCAAACCGATGGAAGGACACAAGGAGAACTTCGTCCGCTGCGTCCGCGAGGGCGGAACGTGCGTTTCAGACGTCGTCTCTCACGTCCAAGCCATGAACGCTTGTCACATGTGCGCTATCGCCGCCCGACTGAACCGGGAAGTTAAATGGGATCCGAAGACGGAAACGATTGTCGGCGACGACCAGGTGCTGCGCTCTTCTCCCGTCAGGAAACCAAGGGATACGAAATCCCGAGAGATTTTTAAGAAAGAACAGGAAAGACGACTCCCCCTCTAACTATTTCCATAACCATGTCCGAACCAGAACAAACCAGCCAAACAGAGCAGACTCCAGAACAGCTCGAAGAAGCGCGTCAGTACGACCGCGCCCAACTCAAATTGACGCTCATCGACAAAGCGGTTGACTTCCTCTTTTTAGGCGTGATGGCGTTTGTATTCGCCAAACCGCTGGGGGATTGGATCGCCGGTCAGTCGTGGGCGACAACGGCGACTCTTCAAGCGCTGGCAATCGTAGCGATTGTCTTTGCGCTGCACATGATTGTGTCACTGCCGATTTCGTTCTACGGAGGATTCGTCCTGGAACACAAGTTCAACCTCAGCAAGCTGACGTTTGGCGCTTGGCTGTGGAAAAAAGTCAAGCTGTGGATTCTTACCGGCTTGATGGAATGCGCCCTCATGACCGGTCTGTTCCTGCTGATTGTTTATACCGGCGTTTGGTGGATTCCGCTGTCCATTTTGATATTCTTTGTTTTGAACTTTGTACTGGGCATGCTGCTGCCGGTGCTTATTTTGCCGCTGTTTTATAAGATTGACCGCGTTGACAACGAAACCCTTCTTGCCGGTCTGAAACGGCTGACCGAGCCGACGACGCTCACTCTGGAAGGCGTGTACAAGATGAACATGTCGGACGAAACGGTTAAGGCAAACGCCATGCTGACCGGGTTCGGCAAAACCCGCCGCGTCATTTTAGGCGACACGCTTTTAACCAACTTCGAACAGGACGAAATCGAAACCGTCTTCGCTCACGAGATTGGACATCACGTTCACGCTCATCTCTGGAAGATGATCCCCTTAAGCCTTGTCTTTTCTCTGATCGCGTTCGCGCTGTGTGACTTGTTTATTCGCGGACTGTCCGCTCAATATATGGAATCGTTCTCCTACGCCGCGCTTCAGCCGTGGATTATCATCCCGATTGAGTTCTTTTTCATGACGATTTTCTCCCTTTACGAACCGTTCAACAACGCTGTCAGCCGACATTTTGAACGTCAGGCGGACGCTTACGCCCTGGAACATTGCGGCGCAGACGCTTATACCCGCGCGTTCTCCCGCCTCGCGACGCTCAACAAAGCCGACCCCAACCCACCCCGCTGGGAAGTAATCTGGTTTGACTCCCACCCGCCGATCGGCGAGAGAATCGCTATGGCAAAGGAGGCAAGAGGCAGTAGGCAGTAGGCAGTAGGAAGTAGGAAGTGCATAGTGCGTAGTGCATAGTGCATAGTTTTGAGACGCCTCGCAACTCGCAACTCGCAACTCGTAACTTAAAACCATGACTCAATCAATACTCAACAGAGAATTTGACAGCCAGAGCATTGAGCGTTTTGAACGGATGTTCCAAACGGGGGACTTTGATTTTAAATATCGCTCTCGTTACATAGACGGTACAGTTATTCATTATGCTGCGCTGTCAGGCAATCAAAGTCGGATCAAGCTGCTTCTAAAACGCGGCGCAGACGTCAATGCAAAAGACTTATTTGACAAAACCGTCTTGCATTACGCCGCCCAAAGCGGAAATCTGAAATTGGTTCAGTGGCTGGTTGAACAGGGCGCAAACGTCAAGAAAAAAGACAAGCATAGAAAAACCGTCTTGCATTTTGCCGCCCAAAGCGGAAATTTGAAGCTGGTTCAGTGGCTCGTTGATCAAGGATTTGACATCAATACAAAAGACTATGAAGAAAGAACCGCCTTGCATTTTGCCGCTCAAAGCGGGAACTTGAAACTGGTTCAATGGTTTGTTGAACAGGGCGCAAACGTCAAACTAAAAGACTTTTATAGAAAGACAACCTTGCATTACGCCATCGAAAGCGGGAATCTGAAACTGGTTCAATGGCTCGTTAAACAGGGGCTGGACGTCAAGAGAATTGAAAATTACGACTCGACGGCTCTTTTGTATTCTGTCGCGGGATGTGAAAATTTGAAATTGATTCAATGGCTGATTAAACAAGGGCTTGACCTCAGCGTAAAAGACTATCATGAAGAAACGATTTTACATTTTGCCGCCTGGATGGGAAATCTGAAGCTGGTTCAATGGCTCGTTGACCGCGGCGCGAATCTTAATTCTAAAAACAAATATAAGGAAACAGTTTTGCATCATGCCGCCGTAAGCGGAGATATGGAGTTGGTTGAGTGGCTTGTTGAACAGGGACAGGATGTCAAGGCAAAAGACGAGTGGAAGGAAACAGTTTTGCATTCTGCCGCCGAAAGCGGAAATGTGAAACTGGTTCAATGGCTTGTCAAACAAGGCGTGGACGTTACAGCAAAAAACAAATGGAACAGGACAGCCTTGCATTCCGCCGTTGTTATTAGCAAGAATTTGGAGCTGATTCAATGGCTCATTGACCAAGGACTTGACGTCAACGAAAAAGACAAGGATGGGGATACGGTTTTACATTCGGCTGCGTCGAGTGGAAATCTGAAATTGGTTCAATGGTTGATTGAACGAGGAGCGAATCTCAATGCTAAAAACAAATGGAAGGACTCCGTCTTACATTATGCTGCGATGAGCGGACGCTTAGAATTAGTTCAATGGCTTGTTGAACAAGGCGTAAACGTCAATGCCGTAAACAAATCGAAGTGGACGGTCTTGCATTTTGCCGTCGAAAACGGACGTTTGAATTTGATTCAATGGCTCGTCGAACACGGCGCAGACGTCAACGCGAAAGACGAATACGGACGGACGATCTTGAAACTTATCCCCGTAAAAGGGAACGTAAGATTGGTCAAATGGTTAAAAGCGCATGGCGCTAAATAGGGAGTAGGGAATAGGGAGCAGGAAATAGCTAGTAGCTTACTACTGCCTACTGCCTCTTGCCTACTGCCTCCCCCTCCCGCCCTCTGGTAAAAAAACTTTTTTGTTGTATAATTAGCAATTAATAACAAGAGTGAGACGCTTTGCGTCAATTACTAATTACTCATTACTAATTACTAATTAAAAACCATGAGTTTATCCGACGAGAAAATTCTCATACTGGATTTTGGGTCGCAGTACACTCAACTCATTGCGCGCCGGGTGCGCGAGCAGAACGTATATTGCCGGATTGTCCGATACGATATTTCCGCCCAGCGAATTCAGGAGCTTTCTCCCAAGGGGATTATTCTTTCCGGCGGACCGTCGAGCGTGTACGAAGCCGGGGCGCCGCAGTGCGATCCGGACATCTTCAAGCTGGATTTGCCGATCCTGGGCATCTGTTACGGAATGCAGCTTATCAGCAAAGCGTTCGGCGGAACGGTCGTCAACGTCTCAACGCGAGAGTTCGGTCGCGCGCAGCTGACGGTCAATCCCGCCGCTCAGACGGACGGCGCGGGGCTGTTTGCCGGGTTCCCGTCCTCTACGCAAGTCTGGATGAGTCACGGAGACCGGGTCGAGAACATTGCTGACACCTTTGTTACTCTGGCGCAAGCCGGGTCGTGCCCGATCGCGGCTGTGAAACACAAAGCGCGTCCGATTTACGGGCTGCAGTTCCATCCGGAAGTAACACACACGCCGGAGGGCGGACTGCTACTGAAGAATTTCCTCCGAACCGTTTGCGGGTGCGCCGGAACGTGGAAGCTGGAAGATTTCGCCCGACAGACGATCGAACAGGTTTGCCAGCGCGTTGGGGACAAGCGGGTTATTTGCGGTCTTTCCGGCGGGGTCGATTCCGCCGTCGTTGCCGCGCTGCTGTCCAAAGCCCTGGGCGACAAGCTGACCTGTATTCTGGTTGACAACGGTCTGCTTCGCAAAAACGAGGCGAAACTGGTCATTGACGAGTTTACCAACCATTTCAAAACGGACTTGCGCGTTATTTACGCTCAAGACCGGTTTCTGGAACGGCTCAAAGGCGTAACAGCTCCGCAGGAAAAGCGAAAGATTATCGGCGCTGAGTTTATTGAATGTTTCAAGGCGGAAGCGAAAACCGTCGAAGGGGCGGAATTCCTCGCTCAAGGGACGCTCTATCCGGATGTAATCGAATCCGGCGGCGAACCGGACGGTCCTGCGGCGACAATCAAACTTCATCACAACGTCGGCGGTCTGCCGGCGGAGCTGGGGTTTGAACTGATCGAACCGCTGCGGGACTTGTTCAAAGACGAAGTCCGGCGGCTGGGACTGCAGCTCGGCCTTCCGGAAGAAATCGTCTGGCGGCACCCGTTCCCCGGTCCCGGGTTGGCGGTGCGCTGTCTGGGCGAGGTCGTCAAAGAAAAACTGGACGTCATTCGCGAAGCCGACGCCATTTTACTTCAGGAAATCCGAAAAGCCAACCTGTACCGCGCCACGTCACAGACGTTTGCCGTCCTCCTGCCGGTGCAGTCCGTCGGCGTTATGGGCGACGCCCGAACGTACGAA